>JAWXVE010000022.1:0-31515 GCA_044425575.1 Eubacteriales bacterium
ATTCCCGATACAACATCCTGTGTTTTTTTTGCATAGCCGGAATAATTAATTAAGCCAGCAGCATTAATGGGCATAGTTTCACATGTCATCATAATTACAGCAATACATAAACCTAAAAATATTTTTCTTTTCATTTAGTTCTCCTTCTTCTAATCTTAATCTCAAATACCATTAACTTTTCGGATACTACGCTCATTGTAGGCGTTTAATAGGAATATCGTAATATGTCATTATGATAGCATCACATTTGCCTCCTCTCCATACAAATGTATAAAATAAATTAAATATTACAAAAATACATTCTCAATGCATCCGCTAAATAATGACAAATTAATTAATTACTTTGTCATTTTATTATAATTTTTATACATTGTCAATATTTATTTATTGTAAATATATTAATATGTGGTATAATCATTATAGTAACTATGTAATGGAGGTGTCTTATGAAAAAAGAATCTATTGTGAAACTGTTAACCAAGCGAGAATATGAGGTACTCTCTATCTTGTGGAATTCTACAACACCACTGATAGCTTCTGAGATCGTAAAATGTGGTGAAAATTTAAATATTAATACTGTACAATCTGTATTGCGTAAGTTAATTACAAAAGAATATATTGCTGTTGATGAAATTATTTATAGTGGCACTGTGCTTACTAGGAGTTATAAACCACTTGTTTCTAGAGAAGATTTTAATGACACCTCCTTTTTAAGCACTTATAAACATGTAAATCTAAGCGCAATTTCGGCTAGTAGCTTTGTTGCTAATTTCTTAAGTGATAATCAATCTAATGAAGAATTATTGTCTAAGATTACCGAATTAGAATCATTAATAAAAGAACGCAAGGAATACCTTCAGCTTGAACAGGAGGATTCTAAGATATGATTTTTTCTTTTTCTTCTATTATCAATATCAGCTTGTTCTTTTCTATTTTTGTTGCCATTCTTTATCTGTTTCTATTTTATCTAAACGACATTACCTTGCTTAAGCAAAGGCTATTTCTTATGGTATTAATAGTTGCATTATTACGTTATTTACTACCCTTTGAATTCTTTTTTACATCATCTATCTATATAGACTCTTACTGGTCTACTATTTATCAGTTTTTACATAATGATATTTTTACCTATGCAAACCATTCCATTGATTACATTTTCTCGTTCTACCTTGTTTGGATAGTAGGTAGTATTTTTTTTATCAGCAAATCCTGTATTTCCTACTTAAGAATACGGAGATTCGTGCGAGGATTAAAACCTGAAACCTCTCCTATTCTTACTAACCTTGTGGAGAATACAAATCTACTCTATATGCGAAGCAGAAAATTCATTTTAGTCAGAAATGAACAAATTGCTAGTCCTATGATATTTGGCCTAGTACATCCTTATATCATTATACCTTCAACCTTATTATCCGAAAAAGAATGGCACTATATTATGCAACATGAAATGGCACATTATTACAAGGGGCACTTGCGAATAAAATTCATATGCGAGCTATTATGTGATTTATACTGGTGGAATCCTTGTATTTATTTACTCAAAAAAATGGTCTATGAAATGATAGAAATTGATGCAGATTATGCAATTATCAAGAATATGGCCAAAGATATTAAATTAGAATATTTAGACTGTCTATTAAATGTCAGCAAAAAAACTATTGGTAGTAACTCAGAATATCAATGGGTATCATCTTTTTCTCGCAGGGATACCTTCCTATTAAGTAGGCGTTTGCAATGTATTCTGACAGGTTTAGACGTGGAACCCTCAAAATTAGTTCCTCTTAAATCAACCCTTTTACTACTTATTTTTTGTAGCTATTTGATTATTTCATTTTTAGTGGTAATAGAACCCACTGATGAAATTCCAAAAGAAATAGCTGATTCTACTTTTACTTTTCAAGATGATGGTTGCTACTTTGTCAAAAATAATAACGGTGCTTATGATTTATATATTAATCATGTATATTCCTTAACTACGGAAACATTACCACAGGATGACCCTAACTTACAAGTCTACCAATCTATAGAGGAGGTGCCTTTTTATGAAGCAATGGTTAATTAGGTGGATGATATCCTTTATGTTTCTTTTAGCAACCAATTCTCCTTTTTTAATGTCAATTGATAATGCAGTACCTCAAGAAGTTATATACTCCTCATACCTTGTTGCTCCGCGAATTAATGATTTCACATGGTGTTATCAAATAATTAACAACAAATTATATAAACGCTTATATAATCAGAGCACTCAAGAATGGGTTGGTAATTGGATACTTGTTACTTAGGTCGATACAACATTCTCCAATCTAGTATCGCCCCTAAACTTTACATCTCATCCTCTCAAGGCATAGTCACTGCGATCAAGGGAGAAATTCACATTATAATATGGGTCTCCTGCTTCTAATTCTTGGGCCCACTTGTGGCGGAATAGATCCACTTCCCCTTGGTATCTAGCTGCTTTTTCTGGGGTAGTATCTAATCCTCTTGATTTGGATTCATAATGATACAGTTCGCAATATGGATTGAAGATATTAAGGTATCCCTTTTCTCGTAATTTCAGGCAGAAGTCTACATCATTTAGTGAAATAGCGAAGGACTCATCTAGTCCACCCACTTCTTCATACTGGTGTGCGCTTACCATAAGGCAAGCACCTGTAACGGCTGTTACATTCTGTGTATAACATAACTTGCCCATATAGCCTACGTTTTCATAAGCCACTCCATAATGGGTGTGGCCTGCACTTCTATGGGCACCTAGTCCAATGACAATGCCTGCGTGTTGAATGGTCATATCTTCATAATATAACTTACCACCTACTGCTCCCACATCACTGCGCTGGGCATACATAAGAAGCTCTTCCATCCAGTTAGGCGAAATCACTTGGGTATCGTTATTCAAGAGCAAATAGTACTCTCCAGTGGCATGAGCCGCTCCATAATTATTAATCTTAGAATAATGGAAGCTTCCCACATAAGGAAGTACGAGAATCCTTGCCGTACCCGCTTTCGTTAAGTATTCTAACTCCCTATAATAACTTTGAATCTCACTTGTTTCACTATTATTATCCATTATAATAATCTCATATTCTTCATAGGTGGATTTGGTGAGAATGGAGTCAATACAACGTCTCAAATCTTCCACACTATCTTTATTCGGTATGAGAATGGAAATGCGTGGAGTACTAAGAAGAGGATATTTAATACGAAAGATTGTTTCAAAGGCTCTGGTATTTAGCACAGAAGCGCCTTCATAACCTGATTGTTGTAAATGGTCTTGGACTGCACTTCTTGCCGCTTCAATGGCGTAGGTTTTCGCACTAATATCCGATGCCACACTCCCCTTATGGGAACGCCAATAATACAATAACTTCGGTACATGAACCACGTTGTTGGCTAGAGAAGTCAATCGGAGAATCATGTCATGGTCTTGGCTGCCATCATATTGCGTTCGGAAGAGTTGTGTTCCTTCTAATAAACTTCTCTTAAACACACTAAAATGACAGATATAATTATTGGCACGTAAGGTGTCAATGGCATAATCTGATTTAAAGTGCATGGTAATCATGCGATTAATATTACCCTTTTGAAAAGTTGCTTCATCACAATAGATATAGTCTGCCTGTTGGTTCTCTATTACTGTAGCATACTCATATAAGACGCTAGGGTGCAATATGTCATCATGGTCAAATAAGCCAATATAAGCCTTAGTTGCCATTTGATAACATGCATTGGTATTCCCTGATATCCCTTCATTCTTCTCTAATTTACAATAGCGAATGCGGTCATCTTCTTGGCTGCAAGCCTTGGCATATTCTCCCACATAATTATGGTCACCATCTGAGCCGTCTGCCAAGCAAAGTTCCCAATTGGTAAAGGTTTGATTGCGTACGGATTCCATCATCTCTTGTAAATATTTCTTAGGTGTATTGTAGAGAGGAACGAGAATACTAAAGGAAATTTCTGCTGGAAACTCCGTTTCCCTCTGAACATTTCTCTCTTGAATATTAGGAAAGCTCTGGGTTCCATATCGCTTCATTGCTTGTCGCTCAATTCTCTTGCTAGACAATTTACGAAGTAATTGCTTAGGATTGCGGTAGGTACGTATCTTCTTCCCAAGTTGAATCATCTTTTGCCCTGTTAGACGAATCCACTTGGTTTTACGCCAGAATAGACTTGTTTCAATTCGTTGTAACTGTCTAGATAACCGCTCAATTTCAGCTCTAGCGTCTCCTAGTTCCATAGCAAGGTTACTAGCCTTTTGTTTTTCTTTCTCATATTGAATTTCCATTACTTCCTTGCTGGATTGTTCCATGGTTACCTTCCCTCTTATTTACACTGGATTTGTTTTCCTGTATTGATATATTGCACTTCTCTTGTAATCTTATTCTTCTTCTTGAGAAGCAGTGTATAGGTTCCACTAGGTAGAAGTGATTCTTGAAAGCGAACAATCAGACCAGATAATTCATTATGAATCTGATGTTCTGCAATCTTAGTCACATCTAGACGATATTTAGGTGCTACTAGAAAGCTCCATATGAGTTTCTGGTCATTTTCAAGCACCACATAAGTGTCATAACAAGCATTGTCTACTTCATGGAAGAAGCTCCAACCACGTATTGTAACATAACCTGATTCGCACAATACTTCTTCTATATAGTAAAAAGGATGAATCTTATTTCTTGCTGGTAATCTTCGTACTCCACTTTGGACAGGCTCTTGTTCATAATCAGGCTGTTCACATGGCAACATTAATTGACAACTATAATAATCGGCATCTTGTATTAAGTGTCTACTATAGTAAGGATCGTAATTCTTATAACGAGGGTTTCGCTCATAGAGTAGCTTCTGCTCTTCCTTTAAGCGGAGGTATTTTGCTTCTTCCTCTAAATCATTTCCTCTAGAATGAGATTCCCTATGAATGGCTGTAATATCATTACACACTACGTTATAATAGCCTTTCTCTAGTAGACGAAAGCAGAAATCCACATCATTGTATGTGACTTTTAATTCTTCGCACAGACCACCTACACTGTCATATAGCTTTCTTTTTACAAGAAGACAGGCACCTGTTACTGCCACTTTATTCCATTGCAAGCGATTGATGCCATGGTAGTGGGTAGTGCGATCTACTTCTCCAATTAACTTATGCACTGGTCCCACTTGAATATTACTCACACCTATATGTTGTAACGCATTACCTTCTGGGTAATATAATTTAATACCCACTGCACCTACGTGTTCTCGCCTTGCTACTAATAACATACGAGATAACCACTCATCTTCTGTTATTTCAATATCATCATTTAACAATAAGATTAATTTACCAGTGGAATGTGCTACTGCCTTATTGCACATGGCTGCATAATTGAATTCCATAGGTTCATATAAATACTGAAATCCGGAGGTCTTACTCATCTCCTGAATGATTTCATATTCCGAATCCTTGGATCCATTATCCACCACAATTATGTCGTATTGTACGTCTTTGGAATGTTCCACAATGGAGTCTACACATCGCTTCAACAATCTACTATTGTCTTTGGATGGAATAATAATAGACACCATACTATGGTCTTCCCGAACACCAAGGCGTTCTCTTCCCGTTAGATTAATCTTATGCAAAAGTGAGCGTTCTCGAATCCCATCATAGGTTTCTTCTGCTCCTAATAATTTCGTTGGTTTTCTTCCATGAAAGAGAATGTGATCCACATGAGCTACAATCTTATGTAGATATTTCCCCTCTTCTATACAACGATTTACCATAGAGGAAACAATTCCATACGCTTCTTCTAGAGATACTTCGTTAATTAATTCTGGCAACTGCTTACAGTAAGAAGCTCGTATTGCCACCATATTACCAAAATAAAAGTGGGTAAGGAACGTATCTGGAGACCATTCTGGTTTAAACCAAGGATCTGTTCGATTTCCTTTATGGTCCATAACATCTTCATCACCATAGACCATAGCCACTGAATCTTCTTCAAATGCTTTTCCTATGTATGCATGTGCATTCTTGCGTAAAGAGCCCTTTCCAATTATAAGGACTTTGTATGCGGATTCTTCATCCTCAGGCTGCGCAACTGATGGGTGACTATCCCCTTCATATGTTGCAATCCATCTTTCATATGGATGTAATTGATGCTCTAATTCTGCTTCGTATTCTTTAACACATTTATTCTTGTTATAGAATGCCATAATTGTGCCTCCTCCCTTGTCTTATTCTCAATTTTTTACACTAGACGTGATAAGGTATAGTGCACCTCTAACTGCCCACTTCCGCTACGCTTAATGCGCTTTAGTGGCAACATCAAGTTGGGATCAGAAGTTGCAAAGTAGTAGGCATGGGTGTCTACTTGTACACCATTCGTTTCTATTTTCTTAAGCAAAGCTGGTTGTGCTTCTCCATCCCAAGTAATCTCTTGTATGGTTACCACGCAAGCTTGCATACATGGGTCAATGCGAAGATTCTTTACATGTTCATCTACTTGTAAAATAACTTGATTGTCTCCTAGTTCACTTTCTTGCAACAGATAAGATTGTTCTTCACTAAATCCCTTGCCACAATCTTCGTATATTTGAATCTTATTCGCATGAACTCCTTCCATCTTGCTGGCATGTTGCATGGTAAGAACTGGATTACCAATACGCTGGCAAATCTGTGCTTTTACAAGAGAAGACCCTGTAATTCCTTGTTGAAAGCTCACTTCTTCATTCTGAATTGACTTTGCCTCTTCTTCTGACATATCTAAGATTGCTAGAATCTCTTCCTCTAAAATACCTTGTCTATGTGTAGCTCCTAAGGTATAACAGTAAAATGCTCGATACGCAATGGTTTTGTCAGATATATGTTCTTGTAATACCCATTCATAATCAATTATGGTCCACTCATCTTCTCGGAGAATGATATTGGAGAAGATAAAGTCAAGATTGGCCACTTCTACTCCCTTATTATAGGAAATCGCCTTATAATATTCTTCATATAATGCTAGAAATCCCGCTCTATCTTCGTGCAAGAGTAGTTCATCGAATTTACTTTCTAAGGTAACCCCTTCCACATACTCAAACTGCAACTCCGTTTCTTTCTTAGAAATAATATGATTGGGAACAATCTTACTTCCTTTGTAACGCTTATGCAACAACTCATAAGATTGCTTCATATTCTGTATATGACTCTCAGCTTCCTTAGTTAAGGCTGTTTTAGCCACATAAGTACTTCCATCTTCTCCCTCTATTACATCCGTTCGTATGGCATACTCAGGCTTGCGCTCATTGGAATACTTACTATATATAAGGGGAATAGGAGGCCCTGTCACTACAAGATAGGAATTGGAGAACAGTGGAAATTGTTCTTCTTGCAGGATGGTATCGTATACTAAGGTTTCATCAAATAATAGCATACGCTCTCTGTCATAATTGCATACACCTGATACTAGTTCCCCGATTTTAGGTAATCGTTTATGAGAATACATAGTTGTCATGAATTTATAATCTGGATATGGATAATAGAAGTGATAATCTTCTATTTCATTTTCCTGAAGAATACTTTCTAAACCTCGTTTTGTAAAAGTACGAACACCATGCTCTCCTTGGTAATCTTCTAATCCTGAAAAGTAAGTTCCTAGATGGTCTTCCTTGCATCCTGCCCAATATTTCAAACCAAACTGATTCTCAATGGCAATCACTAACCTACCATCTGGCTTAAGATGTTTTCGCAAGATTTGCATAAAATCACTATATGGTTGTTCTCCTCCCATATAACTATTGGCATATTCAAATACACCTATTAGGAGAACGTAATCGTAATCACAAGATAAATCTGGTTCAATGTCTTTAAAATTCCCTAAGTGTATGGTCACATTATCACACCCTCGGTTGCGGTATGCATTAATCTGACTGCGCTTCTTAGATAATTCAATGGAATGTACTTCCCCTGCTTTCTGAGCTAAGATACTCGTAATCGCACCACATCCAGAACCCACTTCTAAGACTTTGGTCATGCGATTCATCGGCAACCATTCTACAATATTATGGCGTTGTGAGGATAGATGATAAAAGGTCGGCCAGTCTGCACGCTCTTCAATGATGTTGGTTCGTTCTTCTTCTGTCAGCGCTACTTCCCGCTCTTCATTACGTACAATCTCTAATAATTCATCTTCCACATCACCGTCACAGTATAAGTCTTGTCCTGAATAATGGGTGTGGTCTAACAGAATCTTTCCAATGTATTCCATCTAACTCCTGCTTCCTTTCCGTTCTACTGTAATGGTAGAATCCATATCATAATAACCAACGGTATTCTTATCTGAAATCACTGTTAAATTCATCACATCATATAACCTATGATACACCTTAAATACATCTCCTTCGTAACCAGTTACTCCTAGCGACAACAAGTATTCACCGCCTTGTAAGCTCATCTTCTGGGTAAACGTAACAGTCATTGTAACGCCTGCCTCCACTGGATCTACAATGGCCTTTTCCACATAGGTATTGGTTCCTGTGATTTCTACGCCTTTCACATCTTTCAAAGTAAAGGCAAGAATGGGACTTTCAATTGCTTCATGGAAACGAGCACGAACCACCACACTAAAATCCGTTTGTTTTAAGAATGTAGTTGTACGATGTCCACCTTCGTCTAGTACATAGGACTCTAAGATTTCCACTTCCTTGGTACCATATTCCAGAGCATCCTTATTATATCCGTCCGCTGCATTGGCAGCAGCACGTTCCATATCAGGATCATCTAAGAGATTGGTACCTTCTTCATTCATCTCTTGGTACTGTCCCACTAATACTTGCTTATAGATATCAATCATATCCTTCGGCGTACCTTCTCCAAGCTTCTTGCCTTGGTCTAGTAAGACCACCCGATCACAATACTTACTAATGCTACTCAAGTCATGACTTACGAATAAAATGGTCTTGCCCATTTTCTTGAATTCTTCGAATTTATGATAGCACTTGGCTTGGAAGAATACATCTCCTACAGATAAGGCTTCATCCACTATTAGAATCTCTGGTTCAATATTAATGGCAACTGCAAAAGCCAATCGCACGAACATACCACTAGAATAGGTCTTCACTGGTTGATGAACGAAATCACCAATATCTGCAAATTCAAGGATTGCATCTAGCTTCTCGTCAATCTCTGCTTCGCTAAATCCAATCATGGTACCATTTAAGTAAATATTTTCAATTCCCGTGTATTCCATATTGAATCCTGCACCTAATTCTAAAAGTGCAGAAATCCTTCCATTTACCATAACTTCACCTGAGGTCGGACTAAGCACTCCTGTAATAATCTTAAGAATTGTGGATTTTCCTGATCCATTAGTTCCAATAATTCCTACTGTTTCCCCCTTTGCAATGGTAAGGGATACATCCCTTAGGGCAAAGTGTTCTTTGTAGGTCTTTTTTCTCATAAGACCAACTGCTTCTTTCAGGCGGTCCCTTGGTTTCTCGTACAATTTATATATTTTATTGAGATTCCGAATAATAATTGCATCCTTATGGTCATTTGTTGTATGATTCATCTTCCACTCCTATAATACATCTGCGAAATGTACTTTTAAACGTTTGAATAAAGTAGCACCCATTCCAAAGAGTAGCACGGTTATAATCCAGAAATAGGACGTAGAATAGAAGTCTTCAAAAAACCATTTCTGTTCAAATAAGGAAATACGATATCCATTTACAATATAATACACTGGATTCAACTTAAAGATAATGTGATATTGTTCTGGCAAAGTGGCAAGTTGCCATAAAATCGGCGTTCCCCACATGCCCAATTGTAAGAGAATATTAATAATTTGTGTCAAATCACGAAAGAAGATAACAATAGCACAAGTGGCATAGCTAATCCCTAGTACAAAGATAAAAAGGCAAGCACTATAATAAACAAGTTGTATCATATACCAAGTTGGTGTTAATCCATAACCAATCCATGCAAATAAGAGCATAAATGCTAAAAAGAATAAATGTACAAAGGTGGCGGCAATAATCTTAATAATAGGCAAAATACTAATTTTAAAGACTACCTTTTTCACAAGGTAATTATATTCTAGCAGTGCTGTAGTGGCACCTGATAAAGCTTCCGAAAAGTAAAACCATGGTACAAGGCCTGAGATTAGATAAATCACATAGGGAACTTCAAGACCTGTTCCTAAAATCTCTGCTTTCGATTGTCCCATAAAGATTTCAAACACAAACCAATACATAAACACCATAACAATCGGTTGAATAAAGCCCCAAATCATCCCAAGATAAGAACCTGCATATCGAGTCTTAAAGTCATTCTTAGACAACTTCCAGATGAGACGGCGATTCTGGTATAATTCCACCGGTAATGTGGTAATGGCATCATACTTTGCAAGAAATACAATAGTTCCACCTACAATCATACAACAGGCAATAATCTTCTTAATCCATTCCTCTTGTTGATCCGCTAGCGGATTATGATGAAATACAATCAACAAAGAAGCAATGACTGCTATTGCAATCATTACTCCGCTGCCTTGCTTCTTGCTTATGGTAAATGCGTTCTTGCCTCTACTATCTTTACTTGGATTCCACATACGCTTCTATTCCGCCCCACTCCTGATCTTTTGGTGAAATAATCAATTCCATTCCCTCTGGAATTGGCCAATCAATTCCAATTGCTTCATCTAGATAATACAAACCACCTTCATCATTGGCATGATAGAAATCCGTGCACTTATATGAGAACTCCGCATACTCTGACAATACTAAAAATCCATGGGCAAAGTTCTTAGGAATAAAGAATTGCTTCTTATTCTCAGCAGATAAATGTACACCATACCATTTTCCAAAGGTATCTGATCCTTCTCGCATGTCCACTACCACATCAAATACTTCCCCTGCAATTACTCGAACTAATTTATCTTGTGGGTGTGCAATCTGAAAATGTAATCCTCGTAAGACACCTTGCTTGGAAGCTGACTGGTTATCTTGCACGAATTCACAAGTGATTCCCGCTTCTACGTAATCTTTCTTATTATATGTTTCCATGAAATAGCCACGTTCATCTCCGAATACGGCTGGTGTAATGACTTTTAATCCTTCTATTTCACATGTTTCTACTGTTATTTTACCCATCTTCTCACCCCAATATATTTACTGTATATAACTAATATTCAAATCTACACGACCGTCAATTCCCGTTATAGAACCATCTGATGTGTATTGCCACATATGGTACTCTTCGTCAAAGGTTGGTTCTGCAGAATATTGAGCCAACCAGATGTAGTAATCTGTTAACTCATGGTAATTGAGCATATTCTCATACCAGTTTTTACTTGCATAAATACCAGCTTGATATCCTGCATTTTCAATAGTTTGACAGAACACATCACATACCATAGTACGTGTTTCTACATCTAGTCCATCTGCTCGACCGTTGCCTCCTGCACTTTCTGTATCAATGAAGATTGGATACTCAATCTTATATTCTCGTGCAAGTGAGGCCACCATACTAGCTTCCTCTACGGCTTCTACTTCCGTAGTAGCTTGGGTAAAGAAATACAACCCTACTTTAATACCTGCTGCAATGGCACCTTCTACATTCTCACGAAAATATGGATCTTCTACAAGGCTACCAGTGGTAGAACCGCGATATCCCATACGAATCACTGCAAAATCAACGCCATAGGCGGCTACTTCTTCCCAGTCAATTGCTCCATTCCACTTAGATACATCAATACCAAAGGTGTAGCCCACGTCAGAAAACTTAGGATTCACACTTTCCGTACCATCACTTTCTTCAATGGCATTTTGCTCTCCTGTATCGTCAATGGAAGCATTGATTTCACTTTCCGTCTTAATCAAATAAGAAATATCATCAATGACCGTATATTCTACTTGATCTTTGACCGTTACATTAAGGCTGGAATTGGCCACTTGATACCCATCAATAGGCATAAGAGCTACTTGATAACTTCCTGCATTTAAGTCCCCAATGTAAATCATTCCATCTTGGTCTAGATCCTTATAAGTAACATCCCCATTTAGTGCTACGAAGAATGATTCTCCAGTTACTAGTTGTCCAGCAAGATCTAACACTTTGACACGTAAATCCTTCTCTACCGAAGTAACTTGCAACAACAATTGTTGTTCTTCATCCTCATCCACTACATAGCCTCCCTCTTGGTCAAAGAAAGTGGCATCGTATAAAAATGCTCGCAATTGCGATGATGTTAATGTCTCCCCAAGGAGCACTTCTTCTGCTTCTTCTACCTGCTGGGATTGTACTGTTTGATTACGCATGGTTAATTCTTCATAATTGAGCAGTAATACTACCAATACTACAAGACTCACCATAATCACGCCTACTACAATGGCAGTTTTATTTCTCTTAAAGTCCATTTGCAACCTCTACTAAATATTGTCCGTATGCTGTCTTCATAAGTGGTTTCGCTAATTCTAATAATTGTTCCTTGTTAATGTAGCCACGTTTATATGCTATTTCTTCTACACATGAAATATAGAGCCCTTGTCTATTCTGAAAAGCAGCTACAAAATTAGATGCTTCTAATAAAGAGTCATGGCTTCCTGTGTCAAGCCAGGCAAATCCTCGCCCTAAGGTTTCTACCTGTAAAGTTCCACGCTTTAAGTACTCATTATTAATACTTGTAATTTCGATTTCCCCTCTGGCGGATGGCTGTACCTTACGTGCAATTTCTACCACATCATTATCATAGAAATACAGTCCTGGCACCGCATAATTGCTCTTTGGTTCTTCTGGTTTCTCTTCAATGGAAAGTGCCTTACCCATTTCATCAAATTCTACCACACCATATTCTCTTGGGTCTCGCACATAGTACCCGAAAATAGTTGCACCACTTTCACGCTTGGCAACACTTTTCAATACTTTAGAAAAGCTCTGTCCATAGAAAATATTATCACCTAATACAAGGGCTACGGAGTCCCCTCCAATGAAATCTGCCCCAATGATAAACGCCTCTGCTAAGCCTTTTGGTTCTTCTTGCACTGCATACGCCATACGAAGGCCAAGTTGCTCGCCAGTTCCAAATAATTCCTCAAAGGTGGTAATGTCTCTTGGAGTTGAGATAATCAATACATCTTGGATTCCTGCTAACATGAGAATAGACAGTGGATAATAGATCATTGGCTTATCGTATACAGGCATAATTTGCTTAGAAATAGCCTTGGTCAGTGGATATAAGCGCGTTCCAGAACCGCCTGCTAGAATAATTCCTTTCATGGTAATACTCCTTTTCTACTATTAATTAACACACCAAATGGGAACGTCGTATTCGTCGTTCCCACTTGCTTATTTATTGATACATCTGCTCATAATACTTCTGGTAGTCACCGCTAGTTACTCGCTTCATCCAATCCTCATGTTCAAAGAACCATTGAATGGTCAGCTTAATGCCTTCTGCAAACATAGTGTCTGGTTCCCAACCAATCTCTTCCTTAATCTTATCTGGCGCAATTGCATACCGTCTGTCATGGCCTTTTCTATCTTCCACGTACGTAATTAAATCTCTCGTTACCAATGATTTTCTTGGATCATTGTCTGGCAACATCTCTTGCAGTGTATCTAAGATAATGTGAATAATCTCAATATTTTGCTTCTCATTGTGTCCACCAATATTATAGGTTTCAAAGAGGCGCCCCTTCTCTACTACCATATCAATTGCCTTAGCATGGTCTCGCACGTAAAGCCAGTCACGAACGTTTAGCCCATCTCCATAAACAGGAAGATTCTTGCCTTGTAATGCATTATTAATAATCAGTGGTATTAATTTCTCTGGAAATTGATACGGTCCGTAATTATTAGAGCAATTGGTAATATTCGCTGGAAAGCGGTAAGTGTCCATATAGGATTTCACTAACATATCCGAAGATGCTTTACTAGCGGAATAAGGACTATGTGGATCATAAGGAGTGGTTTCATAGAAATATTCTCCTTCTTCCTCTAAGGAACCATACACTTCGTCTGTGGATACGTGTAAGAACTTCTTCCCTTCCTGAAAGGTTCCATCTTCTAATTCCCATGCTTCCTTGGCACAATTGAGCATAACCAAAGTTCCTAGTACATTGGTCTGTACGAATACTTCCGGATTACGAATACTTCGGTCTACATGACTTTCTGCTGCAAAGTGAATGACACGGTCTATGGATTCTTCTGCAAACACCTTGCGAATCGCTTCTTTATTACAAATATCAGCCTTAACAAATCGATAATTCTCCCTAGATTCTACTGCTTGTAGATTCTCAAGATTACCTGCATAAGTAAGCACATCTACGTTAATGATACGAATCTGATCTCCATATTGTTCCAACATATAATGAATATAATTAGAGCCAATAAATCCTGCACCACCTGTTACTAAATAAGTTGTCATCGTTCAAACCATACCTTTCGGATTAATATCCTAAATAACTTTCATTTAAATCAACATTACCACTAATACCACCAACTGTTCCGCTGTCAGAGTATTGCCACATATCGTAACGTCCACTATAGGTTGTCTGTGTGTTATATTGCGCAAGCCAGATCTTATAAGCGCTTAACTGACTAGCATTAATCATATTGGTAAACCAATCTTTATTAGCATATACACCTGCTGAATATCCATTATTTTGAATAGTTGCACAGAATGCATTGGCTACTGCTGTACGTGTATCCACACTAATGGAATCTGCACGTCCACCACTTTTCTCAATATCAATGAAGACTGGGTAGGTAATGCGGTATCCACTAATCATATCAAGTACCATAGAGGCTTCTTCCACTGCTTCCACTTCATTAATAGCTTGGGAATAGAAGTATACTCCTACCTTAATACCTGCTGCAATGGCTCCTTCAATATTGGACTTAAAGTTTGGATCTTCAATTAGTGTTCCCGATGTATATCCTCTATATCCGCAACGTATAATTACATAAGAAACACCTGCATTCTTAACTGCCGTCCAGTTAATTGTTCCATTCCACTTAGATACGTCAATTCCAAATGTTCCTGTTCCCATGGATAATGCTCCATCGGAAGCAAAGTAATATTTCACACCTTGGATGACTTGTTCTCCTGTGACTACATTTCCGTTCTTATCATAATAATACGTAATATTCGAAATTGTCTGCCAACCAGTATACTTGTATTGAGTAGCACTCTTTAGGTAAAAAGCACTATACGTATAATAATCTGCATATACTGCTTCTCTATAGGTGCTACCATCTTTTACATAGACTTGTACACCATTTACATCCTTCAACAACGTTGTGGTGTCAAGGGAAGGGTTGGATGATACTGTCACAGTGCAAGTAACGGAAACGCTATCTACGGTAACGGTAATGGTTGCTGTACCAATACCCTTAGCCGAAATGTTTCCAGAACTATCTACAGTGGCTACACTGTCGTTAGAGGATGTGTATGTTGCCGTACTAGTTGTCCCTGTAATCGTTGGGGTCAACTGATGGGTATTCCCCACTTGTAGAGCAAGGCTTGTGTCAGATAAAGTAATGGCGGTAGCATCCGTAACAGTTACATCGAGTGATGCTGTAATGCACGCTCCAGTACTATCCGTACCCGTGGTGGTAACTGTAATGGTGGTACTACCCGCCTTAACACCTGTTACTGTTATGGTGCTTCCGCTTATAACCACTGTAGCAATACCTGTATCAGCAGATACCGCTGTAACATCAGTGGATGCCTCTCCTGTCACTGCTACTGTAGCAGTAGAAGTCCCTGTGCCAAGAGTTCCAATGGATAAGGATGTTGGGCTTAGGGTAAGGTCTGTTACACATGGCTCTACTTCTGCTTCGGTTACTGTGATGTCTACGGTAGCCATCACTCCGCTAGCATCATTAGCAGTTGCAGTGATGGTAACTGTTCCTGCAGCGCTAGCGGTTACCTTTCCTTCTTCGTCAATATCGGCAGTACTTGTTGGACTAGCACTCCAGATAATGCTTGAGTCGCTAGCATTCTCTGGGGCAACGGTAGCAGTTATTGTCTGAGTGTTGCCTACAGTCATTGTATCGTCTACGACGCTAAGAGCTATATTTGTGACCTTAATAGTATCTGTCTCCGTGACTGTATCTGTAGTCTCCGACATAGCAAGAAACACTCCCAGTCTACTAGCTACAGAACCAGGATTGGTAATGGTACTCTTGTCAATTGCCGTATATAGAGCATCTCCTGTAATAGCACTCTGAGTAGATTCTACGAATTCCACCGTATCTGCTAGTGTTGCTTCTACTACTGTATTCTCCACGGTAGCATCTTCCACAGAAACATCTACATCTGCTTCTGTCTTCACCTCATCTGCGATGTAGATCTTCTCATATTCGATCAGGTCTTTGACTACTACAGATGTAGCTGTTTGTGGGAATTCAAATGCTCCAACATTCAAACATATGGCATCATACGTACCGGGTGACATATCAGTTTCATAGATGATTCCATCTCGATTATCATCTGATAAGGTGAGTGTATCACCAGAGGAATTCGTTAATTCCACTTGAAATAATACGCCTGTTACTAGATCATCTGTTTCCGTATTGGTGAATTTCACCTTTAAATCCTTCTCCACTGAGGTAAAATTAACCGTAACCTCAATTGCATCTGGATTAGATTCTTCTTCCGTTGGAATAGAATTAATTCTTGTCACATAAGCATCCTTGAGTGCCACTAGATTACCTGCATCTAATTCTGTAGTCGCAACTAGTTGTTGTCCAATGGTTGCCATGGCATCCACTTGCTTATCTACAGTCACTTCTGTTCTCCATGAAACCAGTGTAATAATCCCAACAATCAAAACTGCTAGAGCAGTAATTGCAATGGCTAAGTCCATTTTATGCATTTCTAGAACTTTATCTTTCAGACGTTGGAAGAAATTACCATTCTCGTCACGAATGACCATTCCGTCTTCTTCTGCCTCACCTTCTGCTGCAAGAGGATCCAAGCCTTCTATTTCACCTGCTTCATATTCTTCTATTGTATAAAGAAGTCCATCTTCTCCAAGAACATATTCATCCTTGGCATAGAGATTCCCATCTTCATCTTGAAAATAGTCATCTAATGCGTAAAGCTCACCCTCTTCATCAAGTCCATATTCATTCTTAGAATACAAATTACCATCTTCATCTTCAAAATACTCTTCTTCTTGATCCACTAATCCTAATTCTTCTAAGTTTAGCTCGTCTAATTCCAATTCATCCAATTCCAATTCATCTAATTCCAATTTCTCTGATTCTAATTCCTCCAACGAAAGTGCGTTGTCCGCAAGCTCGTCAGACTCTAACTCTACCTCATCCATCTGGATTCTAGCTTCTTCATAGTCATACAACTCGGCGTCTTGTTCTTCTCCAAACTTCTTCATAGTCCCTCCATATTGAAGTATTTTCTTATTTTTCATTCTTAACAATTACGTAACATTATAGCATTCTTTCTACCTTGGTGCAAGAAATTCTCACCATTTCCATTATCTGGACGCAATCCATTGTGTGTGCTCATCTTAATTTTGTGTCGATTGTTCCTAGTGGAAAACCACTGTTTGAGCGTAGCGAGTTTGGTTTTCCACTAGGAAATCAAACAGAGACACAATAATAGATGGGCTAGCAGGCTTGCGTCCAGAGAGAGCCGTTGCCCACATCAGGGTTGTATTATTCATTGCATGTTCATTAAACATAGCATCTTGCCACATAATCACTCCTACACGAAATAATAAATTCCAATTCCCAGCAAAATACATGCCGTTCCCAGCAATTTACGCCGTGTAATCTTCTCCTTAAATAGGAAGAGACTAAGTGCCATAACTAGAATATATCCCATAGATTCAATAATAGGTCCATTCATATAGTCCATGCCTCGATATGCCATCACTCCAAACATGGTGGCAACTACCATAAGTCCATAACCACCAATGACAAATACATTACAGTATTCTCGTAAAAAGGAATGGTACTTTGTATTGGCACTTTTCTTAAGTAACATCTGAGAAACAGATGCAATGCACACCCCTAGGAAAGCAAGTAAGTCGTAATAACTAAAGTTCATTGGTTACTTCCTCCTTGCCACCATTAATAATCATAACACCAATTAGTACCACACATACTCCAAGGACTTTCCCTATGGTTAGGGACTCTTGAAATAATAATACGGACCATACAAGTGCCCATAATAGTGCTACTGCTCGGTTGGCATAAGCAATGGATAATTCAAATCGCTTAATCATCTGCTGCCAACAGATGGCATATACGAACAGTGCCACAAACTCTAGCCCATAAAATATCAGAAACCCCACAGAAAATAATTCCTGTAAGGCCGCACACTTCTGCATGACTTGCGACATTGTGTAAATAATCACAATCCCTTGTAATAAAACAACATCTTTAATTGTTAATTTCTGTTTCTGCATTCCTTACTCCCCATTCTAACGTTATAGCTACGCAGTCACAACTAGTATTAGAATAAATTATTTTCCCTTAAAATGCAACTAAATTGCATCTTTCTCATATAAAATTCATAATTTTTTTATTCTTTTCTTACAAACTTTACTAGACAGGTATAAATAAACAAGTTAGAATAACACTAATACGAGAGTTACTCTCTATTTGAAATAAAGGAGATTTTTCATGAAGATTATTCAAAAAATAAACAAAGAACACCTACCACATATTATCTTAATTACCTTGGCACTAGTACTCTGCTTCATTGCTGCCTATAAATTAATTAATTGGAACACCCGCATGACAGGAGAGTTGCCAGGAGATGACGACGCTATTTGGTCTCCTGTTCAGTCAGAAGATTATCTTGCTATGGTAAATCCTCTTTATCTTGAAGGACGAGAAGATGATGGGGTTACTACCATTGTTATGATTGGAGACGAAACACTTGGTACCTATGACAACGGGAAGACAATCGCAGAATTACTAGAAGAAGAAACTGGTGCTACAATTTATACTTGTTACTTTCCAGATACGTACGTAACTACAAGCACGGATACAATGGATACAGAGAATCTACTAGATGTCTTTTCTCTCACTTGGGTATGCAATGCCATATCGGCTAACAATTTTAGCATCTTAGAAAATGCACTAGCCCTTTACCCAGAAACCAACCCCATTTATCAAGAAAGTTTGGATGTTGTGTCATCCATTGATTTTGAAACAGTCGATGTGATTACCATTATGTATGGGCCAAGAGATTATCTGGAAAGCCGCCTCATCACGGATATTATGAATGAAGCTTCCTTTGGAAGCTATAGCGGTTCTCACCTCTGCGCTATTGCTGCAATCAAAGATGCCTATCCACATATTCAAATTGTAATCTCTTCTCCGATGTTCTGTGTATTTGAAGATGAAGATGGCAGTCTTCTTGGAAGTGATTTAACGAATACGGGATATGGCAAATTGTCTGATTATATGGTAGCTGCCAAATATATCTCTGTACAAACAAGTGTAACCTATCTGGATAATTTTTATGGCATGCCTGCTAATGCAGACAATTACGAAGACTATCTTATTGACGGGATGTATCCAAATGAAGAATCCCGTACCTTAATTGCAGAACGCATTGCTAACGTTCTACAATCAAGTGATACAGGAGACGTGGACTAAGCGTTACCATTATCGACCAATGCTATAATATTCTACTCCACACGATTGCATCTCTTGTTTATCATATAGGTTGCGCCCGTCGTATACAAGCGGCGTTTTCATATATTCCTTAAAAGTAATGGGCGCTATTTGCTTAATACTACTCCACTCGGTAAAGATAAGGCAAATATTGGCTCCTTTAAGCACTTCTTCCGGACAATCTCTGTAGGTGATGGTGCCATTCCCAATCTGGCCTTCTGGGTATCGCTTCTCAAAATTCTCACGTGCCACTGGGTCATATGCTACAATATCTGCCCCATTTTCTAGCAACAACTCTATATTATCAATGGAAGGTGCCTCTCTCAAATCATCCGTTCCTGGTTTAAATGCCAATCCTAACACTGCCACTTGTAATCCCTTGAAGGTAATGAGTCTTTCACTTGCCTTGTGGAATAATCGTGTCTTTTGCAATTGATTTACCGCAACTGCTGCTTCCACCGTCTTAAGTTGATACCCATTTTGACGTGCCAAGAATTGTAATGCTTTGGTGTCTTTTGGGAAGCAACTTCCGCCATATCCAATCCCTGCATTTAAAAAGCTGGACCCAATTCTCTCATCGTAACGCATTCCATCTGCAACATCTTCCACATCTGCACCAACCAATTCACATAAATTAGCGATATCATTCATATACGATATTTTTAAAGCAAGGAAATTATTGCATGCATACTTAATCATCTCAGCTGACCTTCGATTCACTGCTACAATTGGTATCTGAAAAGGTTCATAAACATTTTCTAAGACTTCTCTTGCATGTTCTGACTCCGTTCCAATAATAAATCGAGCTGCATGGAGGGTATCGTGGACTGCCGTTCCTTGAGCTAAGAATTCCGGATTCGAAGCAACTTCTACCACAACTGGGTGAACTAAGAAATCTTTAATGAATTGTTCTACTTTATCATTGGTTCCAATAGGTACGGTAGATTTAACCACTACCACACAATCCTTGGTAATGGTTTCTGCAATCTGCCTTGATACCGTTGCAATATAACTTAAGTCTGCGCTACCGTCTGATTTCTCTGGCGTTCCTACACCAATAAAGATTACATCTGCATCTGCGTAGGCGCTGGCATAATCTACTGTATAATGCAATCTGCCCGCCGCATAATTCTTCTCCATTAGCTCCTCTAATCCTTCTTCGTAAATAGGCGAAATCCCAGCCTCCATTGATGCAACTTTGGCCTGATCAATATCTACACATGTAACTGCATGCCCTACTTCTGCAAAACACACCCCTGTGACAAGTCCTACATATCCTGTTCCTGCTACTGCTATTTTCATCTATTGCTCCCTCCTGCAAAATATAATTTTCTATTTCTTGACTTTTCCATGATTTTATGGCAAGGTTATTCTAAATCACAAAGAAATGGATGCCCCTTATGACATCGACTAAAACAATTGTATTCCTTAACTATTTAAGAGTATTTTCTTGTATTCTCATTATACTCGGACATATTGCCGCAAATCAATTTGAAGCAATTTCTCCACGTTCATTTTCGTGGCAATGCATGAACATGTATGACTGTTTAGCAATTTTAGGTGTTCCACTTTTTGTAATGATTAGTGGTTCCGTCATGCTAAGCTCTTCCAAATCTGCGTCGATCTCCTATATATTAAAAAAAGCTTGTAAACTGTATTTTCTCTATTATTCATGGGGATTTTTCTATAACTATATAGACTATTCTTCCAAATATACCTTTTCTCTTTCTAGTTTTAAAGAGGAAGTAGTCCTTGACACCCTAGTGATTAGTGTTCACTATCATTTATGGTTTCTTCCTATGCTTATCACCCTGTACCTAATGACTCCAATTGTGAAAAGTATTTGTACTTCTCGTAAATTACTTGAATATAGCCTCATCTTATATTGTATATTTGTTCTATTTTTCCCAACCTTATTTCAATATGACTTTCCATACCGCACCATTGTCCAAGCTACGTTTAATCGCTTATCTTTCCCTTATTTCGGACAATACTTAGGGTACTATTTATTAGGTTATTACCTATCCCATTATACCAATAACTGGAAGAAAAATCACTACTCCATTCTATCAATTGGAAGTGTACTTTGCATTGTAACCATTATATGCCTTTGCGGGTATGATGGCTATGTAAACAATACGCATTCAGTAATTGTAAACACTCCATTAAGTATTTTTCACATTATTGCATGTAGTGGAATTTTCTTACTATTTAAAAATCGAATCAATCAAGTAGGGAAAGCAACACCTTTAATCGATAAAATCAACGGATTATCCCTAGGTGTCTATTTTATACACCCATTGGTCATTGCACAACTTTCTGCTATCGGCATTACAACCTTATCATTTATGCCCCTCTTATCAATACCAGTCTTAACGCTACTAGTATTTGCAGTAAGTATTTTATTCGTATGGTTGCTCTCTAAGATTCCAATCATACAATATTTATTCTAAGGTGATGCCATAATACTCCACATACCAGTCCACAAAAGACTGAATGCCTTTTTCTAAAGGAGTGTTTGGCTTAAATCCAAAATCACGTTCTAGTTCTGATACATCCGCATACGTTTGGTATACATCACCCATTTGCATTGGCAAGAATTCTTTCTGTGCTTCTTTGCCTAAGCACTTTTCTAAAATACTAACAAAATCCATTAACTTTTCTGGTGTATTGTTCCCAATATTGTAGATTTTGTACGGGACTCCTTTCTCGTCACAAAGTGGTGTCTTACTCATTACATTTACCACACCCGTTACAATATCATCTATGTAAGTAAAGTCTCGATACATATCCCCATAATTATAGATTTGAATTGGTTTATCTGCTAAAATATGGTCTGTAAATCCAAAAAGTGCCATATCCGGTCTTCCATATGGTCCGTACACGGTGAAAAATCGTAACCCTGTAGATGGAATTCCATAAAGCTTGCTATAAGAATATGCCAATAGTTCATTGGACTTCTTCGTAGCTGCATACAGACTCACTGGCTGGTCTACTGGATCCGTAGTAGAAAATGGTACTTTTTCATTGCCACCATATACAGAACTAGAAGAAGCATATACAAGATGCTCTACTTTATGGTGCCTTACACATTCTAGAATATTACAAAATCCAACTAAGTTGGATTGTACGTATGCTTCCGGATTCTCAATGCTATACCGAACTCCTGCTTGTGCTGCTAGATTCACTACAATTTGCGGCTGATATTGGACAAATACCTCTTCCAAAGCATGGGAATCCGCAATATCTCCTTTTACAAAAGTATACTTCTCATACCTGGATAAAATCTCTAGCCTTGCCTCTTTCAAGGTAACATCATAATATGCATTCATATTATCATAACCAACTACACTAGCACCCTTCTCCAATAAGCAAATGGATAGGTGAAACCCAATAAATCCTGCTCCTCCTGTAATAAAATACCGTTTTGTAATATCTAATTCCTTCATGTTCTACCTCATCTTTTTCTTTGATTCAATCTTGCACTTACTGCTCCGCTTCTTCTAAGGTTCCATCTAAGTATATGGTATAATGTTCTACTCTTGCAAAAAGTTCATAATCATAATCTTCTAATCTGCCATCCATTTCTTTGTATTCTGCCAACACAATATAATGGCAATTATACAATCGTGCCTCACTGGCCAGCTCTTCCGCCACAATAACATCTGCTTCCATAATGTCGTATAGGGAATGAGAGAATCCCCAACGTTCAATGAGCATTTCCCGTCCATATGGCAATCTTAAATTCTCTGAATACTGCCTTACACTTTCGATTAACTCCTTGGGTACTACTGCATATACCCATTCCCCTTCCTCGTTAATCTTGTCACATATATCCACAGTTACTTGGGGTAAATGATAGATATTTTCTGATTTGACAAACCATGTATTGCCATACACATAGACCCCACTCCCTGCAATAATGGCTACGCTAGCACATGCAAGTAGCACCTTTATCCCCATACGTTTTCTCTCAGTAATCACCTTGGTAATGGTATAGGCTATGACTGGATAAGTGGGCAATAACCACAGAATCCGATAATACGTCTCTTGATCGAAGATGGTTCGCACTGCAATATAAGCAACCAAAGGGCATAGAAATAACACTACAATTGCAGTAGAGAAAAACACCAGATAAAATCGCCTAGTCTTCTCTCGTTCTGTAATCCATAAATAGACGAGACAGGCTGCAAATAGCCATACAAGGTATCCCTGTCTTCCAAAATAATCATTGTATAATTGTATCACTAACCAAATTGTATCCATTTCTTTCTCACTTTCATGCAAGTAGCAAATAAATCACTCCCAAAACATACGTTGGCAACAGAATTGGTATCTGCCATAAGATTAACTTCCATTTCCTGTTCATAATTGCCAATAGAAACAGTCCTATTGCAGTCATCATAGGAATTAAGGCTAATCCAAGCATGGTTGCAAATCCCCCCATTAAAGTTGCAAGTGTTAATAACCACATTTCTACTCCATATGGTATGTCTGCCCTTAACTTCTTATGCAACCGTAATAAAATATAGGCAATAAATGGAATCACAATATTAGAAATAACAGCTTTTCCTTGTGCTGTTCTCGTTAATGCAAATGTTGCTTGTGTATAAATAGAGGTATTACCAAACAAGTATAACAGCGCAATAACTCCCACAAAAATTGGTACATTCTCTGGTTTGTCCTCATACAGTTCTCTAGCAATCTTGGTATAAATGAGATACATAACTATAACCAGTAGAATGGGTAGGATTATATGGTAGATCGTAGCAGAATGAGTCATGCAAACTCTTGCCAAGAATCCCACATATATTGGAGCACCTGAAAAGGCATGACGTATATCAAACTCTGTTGTATATCCAGTATAAGGCAAGTAATAGTACATCCTCTCAAGCCACTGTGTGGCAAGAGAAACTGGAAGATAGTACGCATCATCTCCATCCTGAAATTGGTAAAAAGCCGTATAATAGATTTGGATTCCGATTAACCCAAATACTATCATCCAAGGAATGAGTACTTTGGACTTTCTGAAAGAAATCTGCTTCCATTCACCAATGACTTCTGTGGCATATTTACGTTCTACAAATATACAAGCACAACTACTTGCTAACAATATGGTTCCAATTACCCACACGAATGGTGTAAATTGATTATAGAATAATAAAAATATCACAAAGCATACTTGGAAAATCCCTATGGATACAAACATACCACAAAGAAGCACCAAACTCGTCTGGTGTTGTTTCTCTTTTAATCGTTTTGCTACTGGTAAGCCCAATGCAAATGGAACTAAAACGAGCCATATCATGCTCATGATTATTGTAATTATCGTTAAAATGAGCGCCACGCTACCCATACACCTCCATTCATCTCCATCTTATTCGATTTCCTTTGATTCCTTAGTGATACCTTGTCTCATTTGCTTGAATACTAACAAGCCCATAATACTTGGCTGTTCTTACATTTGACCAGTATGTTGCATCTGTGCTAATATCATTTAGCCCAAATACATTGTAAGAATTCGTAGATTTAATTGCATATGTCTCGACTTCGTATATTCCTTGCTGAATAGAATCTGCTATGATTTTTTCTCTATCAATATAATCCACGTAGCTTGTAATCATTGGAACCGTAGCAAAAACCAATTGTAGCGAAAATTGAAGTGCTACAAACGCGAGTACAATTTGCTTGAGCAAATGAGAGTAAGCTGTGTTCAACTGATAATAGAGCACTAATCCTGCCATAATAATACATATTTGAATCCCTATATATGCTCGTTCTGCATACTGATCCACAAAAATCATCGCATAATGACCCAACAAAGCACCGATTAATAAAAATCCTGCTATAAGAATATTCTCTTTCTTTAATTTATGGTAAAAAGCAAGTACCATTAAAAGAATCACCCCAAATAATACCCAACTAGAGTTAGAAAAATGTTGTGTTGCCTCTGCAAACATCTTGGCATATCTCACTAATATATATCTGCGACTTTCTTCAGCTACAATAGACTCTTCTAGTCTAACGTAATTACCTGGTGCCATTATCATTATAATCCACCCTAGAAAACCAACTACTAACCCCAGTATCATCCATACTCTGATAGCTACTTTCTTGTATACGGTAAATAGCGTTAATAAACCTGCACATAATAAGATAGATGCTGATACATGCTCATTACTCCCTCCTGCTAAGAATGCCAACAGTAGATAGGGAATCATCATCCATTTTGACATGGATACTCCTGTCTTACAATAGATTCGATAAGGAAGCAAGAATCCAATCATAGTAGTGGTCGTCCAAAGATAATTACACGAACCTGTAAGCCACAACACCGTCTGTGCGAATGCAGGAATACACAAGAATAACGTCATATAAATTAATATTAAAATTCCTACATCCCCTCTATCATCCACTACTACAAATCGATAAATCAAATACCCTAGCAACACAAACATTATACTATTGCATATATCAAAGAAATACATTGGCATCATTAGAAACAAAGATGCTAATGTATGTGCAAAAATCCGCCCACCCCACGATTCATAATGATAAACCATACTCTCTACAACATCCATAACTGATTGATTTTTAAGACCAGTAGCTATGCTCATAGAATATGTGTAGTCGTCTCCTATCATGGGACTAAGCACATTCAATACTAGCATTATTAGAAATGTAATGGCAAATACCACCATATATCCATACTTTTTCATTATATCCTTCACGATTCTCTCCCTTGTAATTACTATTCTATATTACGTTCGAATATGTCCTTTCCATTTTTCCTTAAACTTTGCAATATCTTCTTGTGAGTAACAATGCTGCACATATGGTTCTGCAAAACACCTATCAAAATACTCTTTGGAAAAAGTAATATCATCTTGTGCTTGTTGGTACGACCCAGCAATCCACTTATTGCTAGCCTCATTATCACGCTCTAATGTTTGGAATTCCACTCCTATCCACTCCGAAAGTTCATCTACAACATAATTCAATTTTTCAATTTGATATACAAACACTTCCAAGTTTCCTTCTCGAATAATTGCATACCCTTTTTGCTGGTCAAATGGATATTGTGTAATATCAATTATATATTTCCCAAAAAAGGGTAGAAAATATTGTATGGCAAGTGCATAATCACTCTGAATTAATTTGCTGTTCTCACCACTAATCATTTCTATAGGATGATTGGTTTCCTCTGTGTAACCCATAGCATCCACCCACAAATCAAATATCTTCTGAAAATCTCCACCACCTTTATAAATTACATCCATGACTTTATCTATTCCTATTAACCTAGACACCCAACCAAAATTACGATGAATCTCTCCTATGAGTTGATACAAAATAGACACATTCTGAGAAATAGGTTCCCGAACTGCTGTAATAATCTTAAATGGTTTATAGTAATTCATTAATGCATTTGTATTAAAAGCTTTTGCCAAATGCCACGAGTTCAAGTAAGTAATATTATTTTTCTCAAATGTTTTATTTAAAGATTTATCGCCTGTTTTAGGAGCGTTGCATAAAAAAATAGTCTTTCGCTCAAAATCCCTCAAAATTGTCGTGTCTAAGTTCATTTTAAAGGTGAGAACACCCAGCTCATGTCTCTCTTCTACCGTTCGCAATAAATTAGGGTATTTTGAATCAAGCTCTAGCTCCCTCATACAACATAATACTCCCACACCTTCTTCATAAGTGAGACATAGTGAAATTCCTTGATTCATAATATGCCTTTGTAACTGTGTCGCACAATCATCTGCATAGCCAATTTGAACCATGCAATTTTGTTCTGCTATTTGCTCTTTCAGTTCTTCTATGGTATCACATATGGCATGAATTTCTATCTGGTAATGCCGGAAAATCTCCAATACCGTGTGAATATTGACTTCCGAACCCCCACGCCACACTATTACCCTATGATTCTTGTAAACTCCTAATGATTCATCCATGCATGTTATTCTAATCATATCTTCTCCTTCCTTCTATCTATCTATCTATCTATCTATCTATCTATCTCCTGCAAAAATAGTTCATTTCTACTAACTCCCTTAAATCCTCAATAATCTTAGTAGGTTCTATCCCATCTAAGTATGCGTCCTGAGCATACACACTCTTGTCCCTTATAATGCGGACGGTCTGTATAGGATACACACTGCTAATATGAAAGTCCTTCTTAGGATTATCACCTACATACACCATTTCATTCCAGTCTACCCCAAAATATTCTTGCATGAGTTCAAAAGACTTTCCATGAGGTTTCCAAAACTCTCTGCCCAATTCATCTGTTACAATAATATGTTCAAAGAAGTCCTCTGCTCCTACGGCTTTTAATTTCAATCGTTGTGCAATGGCATATCCATCTGTAATAATACCTAACTGCATCCCTCGTTCCTGTAGCTGGTGAATGGTTGGCATTACATCTTCGTAAAAGTGAATAGACGGCTTATGTCCACGATATTCTTCTACCAAATAATGAATATCACTCATTTCATAGGTAGCATCATAGGCTTCAAAGATGCGATTAAATAGATTACTGCTATCTGCCTGAAATAGCTCTAGCATCTTCTCATAGATTGCCTCTTTCTGATCTTGCAAGCGTTCTTCTAGCAAGGCTGCTATGTGTGTAAATCCACTCTGTATATACTCATATTCTGAGATTAATGTATCGTCTAAATCAAAGAGCACCACTTGCATCATTCTACCACCACCATCTGTTCATCTAGTGCAATGCTTGCATCAAATCGTAAAAAGGTGAGTTCTTCTCTATAATCTTCCCTATATTCTAACACTTCCCCTTGCAACAAGCGATATAGATGCTTGCAAGAATTAGCACCGCTCTTAATGCTCATAGGTGTGCCTCCGCCAAATCTTGGATTAATCTCAATATAGCGAATCCCTTCTTCTGTCTTCATACATTGAACGGTAATCTGTCCGATTGGCACTAACTCCTCTATAAGCCTGCGGACATCTTCTATTAATTCTCTATCTTTCACAATTTTGCCTTGTAAGATTTCTCCGCCTCGAACGGCAAGTCGAATTCTTGGTACAATAGTAATTGGCTTCCCTGCAAAATCACAGAATACATCAATGGAATATTCCACTCCCTCCATATATTCTTGTACAATAGGTTCTGGCACATAGTTGCGAAAAAAATCTAATTCCTCTCTACAATTAACACGAAATGCATTTACACTAGAACTACCGTTTTTAGGTTTAATAAATACAGGATAATGATTTGGTTCTTCTCCCTCTTGGTATTCCCTTGGCACCCCAAATCCGTGTTCCTCAAAAAATTTCTGCGTACTAGTTTTATCTCTACATATTTGAATTGTTCTCTCACTAGATAGTAGTACTTTAGCACCAGTTTCTCGTTCCATCTGCTCTCTAAAAGACACTAATGTTAATAATTCCGTATCAATTGTGGGAATCACTAAGGCAATGTCTTCTTTCTTACACACTTGAATGAGTTGTGGTATGTAATCATCTTCTCCAATCCGTGCAATCTGATAACATGCATCTGCAAAGTAACTAGCTGGTGCGGTAAGAGAAGCATCTGCCGTTACAATCTTTCCCTGTATTCCCATAGAATCTCTTGCACTTTGAAAGCACTCCACCAATTCTACTCTTCTACCTGCACTTAAAATTAAGATATTATAGGCACTTCTATTCATGTGTTACACCTCTCTGCTCTTCTATTCCGTCTTCTGAACCCATCTTATTCTTAATAATATAAATCGGTCGTTGTTTCGTCTCTACATAAGTTTTCGCCATGTATTGCCCAAGAATACCAAGAGAAAATAACTGGGTGCCTCCTACAAATAAGACAGTTGTGACAATCGTAGGATATCCCGCCACTGGTTCACCCCAGAAGATAGTCTTAATAATGGTAAGAATCATAACGAGAAATGCAATTGCACAAAATAAAAATCCCATAATAGAAGACATCATTAAAGGCGTAGAGGAAAATGCTACAATGCCATCCACAGCATAACTCATTAGCTTCAAAAAATTCCATTTTGTCGTTCCTGCGGCTCGGTCTTCCACCTCATATGGCATATAGTAAGTAGGAAATCCCACCCAGGCAAAAATTCCCTTAGAAAATCTACATCGCTCTGGTAAATCTATAATAGCATCTACTACACAGCGCCTTAATGTTCGGAAATCACTTGCTGCATATACAATATCAATATCCGTAATACGATTAATCAATCGATAGAAGCAAGATTTATAAAAAGATAATACCTTGCTTTCCTTTCGCTTGCTCTGATAAGCTGCCACAGCATCATAATCAGGATGTTCGTCTAGATAAGTAATCATTTGTGATAAATACTTTGGATTCTGCTGTAAGTCTGCATCGATAATACTTACATACTCACCTTTACTTTCCATAAGTCCAGCAATCAATGCAGCTTCCTTTCCAAAATTCCTTGAAAACTCAATTACCTTTACACATCCTTGATGTTCTTCATATAATCTAGATAATTCCTGTGATGTACCATCTTGGCTTCCATCATTTACAAAGATGACTTCTACTGCATGAGCAACTCCTTGTATTTCACCCATAAGGCAATCATAAAATGCACGAACATTCTGTGCTTCATTATAACACGGTACTACAATCGATAATTCCATACTCATTCCTCTATTTCTTCATCAATGACTATACGCTTCACTCCATAATATTGACCCATAATCCAGTTAGACCAATGAGTGGCATCTTCTGTAATTTCACTATCATGAGCATAACTATATTCGGTGCGATAGAACTCATCATATGGCTCTATGACAATTACGTCCACTCCTATTGCTTTCTGCTGTTCAATGGATGCTTCTATTTCTTTATGCTGCAAAGAAATACGTAATAATTGGGAACTTGCGTCAATATAAGTAAATCCAAACTGCACTACCATAATTCCCAATACACTATATTGTACAATACGTGACCACCTATCACATTGACTTAATAGTTGAAAACCCTGACTACAGGCAAGTATGAGAAAGACTCCTGCTCCAAAATAAACACGATTACTTGGAGTTGGTGCTAGAATAATAGCTCCTATAATAGCCGTAGCTAAGAACACAAAGATGAAAACTTCCTCTGCTTCTTTAGTCCGACCCTTTTGGACGATAACAATTACCATACATACAAGAATCATCATGAGCAACATATAAAATTGGCCTTCTACTGCCTCAACCATTTGCAGAAATCTGGATAAAATCGCCAATAATCCTGTATGTGTCTCTTCCACTACATCTAGACGTACACTATTTCCTGGCGCCATGACCATGGCAAACAAACCAAGGCATACACCTACTCCTGATGCAATTTGATAGGAATATACTTTTCTTTTTCTATACCAGGCGATTCCCATACAAATAAGTATATATAAGAGCAATCCCCCTGATGTATTTTCATTACACCAACCCGCCAAGATACTAAATAGGAATAGTAGAATATTCACCAGAACTGGGTGACGTATCTGCCCCCACATCTCTTCTACCTTACGGAAACATGTGAAAAATCCCATAATCAACGTAGTTGCCCATAGATAATTAATCGCTCCCGTCTTCCACAAAATAGTTTGACCGAATTCCACACTAAAAAGCCATACTAAAATGTTAACCCATAAATATACTTTATTATCAAAAGCTTTGCGCCCTCTCACATTATAGTAAATCAAATTGATTAATCCTATAAAACAAAAACTGTTTACCACATTAAAGATCCATACATTCTGTTGCAAAACTAATCGCACCACCATATGAGTATTACTTCGCCCATTTACCGTCATGTAGTGTTCGTATCCATAGGCAAATAAATCTACTATAGAATGTAACTTGACTTCCTCTGTTAATTGAATAAAATCGTCTGACATATAGGTGTTAAC
>JAWXVE010000023.1:0-30511 GCA_044425575.1 Eubacteriales bacterium
AGAATTCTCATTATTATGTGAAGCGAGGTGTAGGGTTGCCAGGAGAAACGGTTCAGATTATCGGGGGAAGTGTTTTCATTAATGGCGTTGTACTAGAAGAAACATATGATTTCATTTCAGAAGCAGGAATTGCAGAGAAAGAGCTAGTGTTAAAGACAGATGAATATTTTGTATTGGGAGATAATCGTAACAATAGCGAAGATAGCCGTTCTAGTACAATTGGAGCTGTTTCTTCTGATTCCATTATTGGGAAGGTTTGGTTACATTATCCTTATGGAGAGGCAACGTTTGGTTTTGTAGATTAGTGGAATAGCAAGAAGAAAGAGCAGGTTATAGATATGAATTATCAGTGGTATCCAGGTCATATGACAAAAGCAATGCGTATGATGAAGGAAAATATTAAATTAATCGATTTGATTATAGAAGTAGTAGATGCAAGAATACCAATGAGCAGTAGAAATCCAGACATTGATGAATTGGGAAAGAATAAGTCCAGAATTATATTATTAAATAAATCGGATTTAGCTGATTCTACAGAGAATAAAGTGTGGATGGAATATTTTAAGGAAAAGGGGTATCACGTTTTGGAAGTGAATTCCAAAACAGGAAGTGGTGTAAAAGCCATTCAAGGGTTGGTTCAAGAAGCGTGTAAGGAAAAAATCCAGCGAGATCGAAAAAGAGGAATTCTTAACCGCCCTGTACGAGCTATGGTAGTGGGGATTCCCAATGTAGGTAAGTCAACGTTTATTAATTCATTTGCTGGAAAAGCATGTACGAAGACGGGAAACAAGCCAGGCGTAACCAAGGGGAAACAATGGATTCGCTTGAATAAAGGTCTTGAATTATTAGATACACCAGGTGTATTATGGCCTAAATTTGAAGATCAGTCAGTTGGTATGAAGCTTGCATTTATAGGTTCTATGAATGATAATATTATGATACAAGATGAATTAGCCATCGACCTTCTAAATTCTCTAAAAGATAAATATAGGAAAATGGTGTGTACAAGATTTGCCATAGAAGATGAGGAAGATAAGGTGTTGATTCTAACACAAATAGCAGAAGTGCGTAAGTGTTATGCAAAAGGCAATGAATTAGACTTGAATAAGGCAGCTAGTATATTAATTGACGAATTTAGAAGTGGTAAAGTTGGAAGAATTACATTGGAGTTTCCAGAAAGCACGGAGTAAGAGGTTATGTAGATGGAAGATAGTAAGAAAAAGATTATACTAAAAGAAATATTTAATATGAGTATTTATTGTCTTGTACTTTTGTTTGCTACTTTTTTCATAGTAGAATATGTTACGCAGAGAACACAAGTACTGGGGGAAAGTATGGAGAATACCCTGCATGATGGAGACCATCTTATGGTGGATAAAATCACCTATCGCTTTGCAGAACCAGAGCGTTTTGATATTATTGTGTTTCCTTACCATGAGCAACAAGAAATCTTATACATTAAGAGAATTATAGGACTACCAAATGAAACGGTGCGTATTGATGAAGATGGATATATTTACATTGACGGAGAAGTGCTAGCGGAATCTTATGGAAAGGAAGTAATCCAAGATGCTGGAATTGCTAGCACAGAAATTGTACTAGGTGATAATGAATACTTTGTCCTAGGAGATAACAGAAATAACAGTAAAGATAGTAGAGATGCTTCGGTAGGATTTATTACGCGTGATGAAATGGTAGGGCAAGCATTTGTACGAATCTGGCCATTTGATAGTATTGAGCTATTAGAAGATTAGTTAGGAGAGTATATGACCGAGACCATAGGAACCATTCGGGCACTTAGTAAATCACTTACCCTAGAAGAAATCCCCACCTTCTTAGAACAATATGGAGAGGATTCTAGAGCAGGAGTAATTGCAATTTGCAAAAGTGCTAGAAAACGTCTAGACCAATATGAAGCAGAGTGCCAACGAACGGAGCAGATGAAATCATATGAATATGAGTATGAATCCCTAGGATATGTATGTGGCATTGATGAAGTAGGAAGAGGTCCATTAGCAGGGCCAGTTGTTGCAGGAGCAGTCATTCTGCCACAGAATTGCTCAATTCTTTACCTCAATGATTCTAAGCAATTGAGTAAAGGGAAACGAGAGGAATTATATGATATCATCCAGCGAGAAGCAGTGGCTACTGCCATTGGAATTGTTTCGCCGGAGAGAATTGATGCAATTAATATACTACAAGCAACCTATGAAGCTATGAGACAGGCAATCACCCAATTATCCGTAGTACCAGATGTATTATTGAATGATGCAGTTACCATTCCAGAAGTGACCATTCAGCAAGTTCCTATTATAAAAGGTGATGGGAAAAGCGTATCTATTGCAGCAGCTAGTATTATTGCTAAAGTAACGAGAGATCGCATTATGGAGGAATATGACCAATCCATGCCAGAATATGGATTTGCTTCCAATAAAGGATATGGCAGTGCATCACATATAGAAGCTTTACGTGCAATAGGGCCAAGTAAGATTCATAGAAAGACTTTTATACAATCCTTTTGTTCGTAACCTAAGTAGCCGATATAATAGATAACTATTTAGAAACCACAAAAGGGGACAAATCATTTCATGAGCATTCTTTTTGGGAATTTATTTGAAAATTCAAATCAAACAGTGGACACGTTACTTTCACAAGTTTCAGCACTTACAACACAAAGTAGTTCTGTGGATGTGGGGCATATATTAACGCAACTGATTGCAGGGCAAGCAGTATCAGGAGAGGTAACAGAATTTAGCGATAATCAACTACAGCTTTTGTTGTCAGATGGCTCTACCATACACGCCTCTGTGGATGCAAACATTAATGTGCAAGTAGGACAGACTATGTTTTTCGAAGTAGCATCTAGTTCAGAATCTACCATTGCACTTCGGCCAATGTTTACGAATCTTGCAGTAGAAGAAAATGCAATGAAGGCGCTTGACATGGCCAATCTTCCAGTCACAGAAGAAACCGTTCAATTGGTAAAGTCCATGATGGATTATCAAATGCCCATTGATAAACAAAGTGTTATGTCTATGTATAAAGAGATGGCAACTTATCCCGAGGCAAATCCAAGCACACTTGTAGCCCTCCGTTATTTTAATATTCCCATAACGAATGAATCTATTATGCAATATGAGCAATATCAGCAACATGAACATCAGATTGTCAATCAATTACAGACATTTATTAACCAAGTGCCCGACTTATTGCAGGAAATGCTCGGAAATGGTCAGTCTGCCAGTAGCGATGAACTTATGAAATTCCTAGATATTTTTGTGAGACAAGGGGAGAATAGCCAAGGGTCCACTTCATTGAACGGGGAGCAAGGCCAATTGCAAAGTGGTATGACCACAGCAGGACATGAACAAGGAGCACCTGCGCAGGGAATGTTGCAAGAAGCACAGGCTACACAAACAAATTCCCAGGGAAATAGTCCAATAGACCAGAAGTTAATGGAGCAGTTCATGAGATTGAATGGAACCAATCAATTGGATTATGAAATTCAACATGGCAAGGAAATGGGAAGTGGCGACCAGAATATTTTGAAGCAAATCATGTTACAAATTCAGTCGATGCAACCAGAGGATGTGGCACGTCAAGTGCTAGAAGCAAAAGAACTTATGCCTTTTATCAAAGAGCTTTTAAAGAATGAATGGCTTTTAAAGCCAGATAACCTAGATCAAAAATCCGTAGAGGAATTATATAAGCAATTATCGGAACAGACAGATAAGGTACTGAACCATTTATCAGAATTTGGACGAGAGGGCAGTAATTTTGCAAATGCAACAGATTCCTTGCGTCAAAATCTTGACTTTATGAATCAAGTAAATCAATTTGCATCGTATGTGCAATTGCCACTTAAGATGAGTGAACAAAATACCCATGCAGAACTATATGTTTATGCAGACAAGCAGAAATTACGAGACAAGGAAGATAATTTCACAGCACTTCTTCATTTGGAAATGGATCATTTAGGCATGGTAGATGTATATGTCACCTTACAGGATAATAGAGTATCAACTAACTTTACCTTGGAAGAGGAAGAAAGCTTATTAGTAGTAGAGGAACATATTGAGGTGCTCCATGAACGGCTTGCTCAGTTAGGATATGAAGTGAATATAGAAGTATCAGTAGGCGAATCTACCGATAGTGTACCAAATGCTTTATTCAAAGATGCCATAGTAGAGGGAGACTCAATTAAAAGTCATTATTCCTTTGATATACGAGCGTAAGAATGGTAGGAATGGTGGAGAATAGCTTATGAAAAAGAAAGAAACGACAAAACAAGCCATTGCAATTGAATACGATCCCCTTAAGGAAGCACCAACCATATTGGCAGCAGGAAAAGGTGTACTAGCAGATCGTATTATTGAGCGAGCACAAGAGGCACAAGTGCCTATTCATAAAGATGATAAATTATCAAATACACTTTCCAAATTAGAGATTGGTGATTCCATTCCACCTCAATTATATGAAGTGGTAGCGGAGATTTTAGTATTTGTAGACGCCATGGATAAGATTAAGGCTAAGAAAGGATTTCATGAATAAACGAACCGTTGGAACGGAGTATGAGAGAGTGGCACGCACGTATTTAGAGCAGCACCAAGTTTCTATTCTAACAATCAACTACCGATGTCAGTTTGGAGAGATTGACCTAATTGCCTATGACAAAGGTTGTCTTGTATTTGTAGAAGTAAAATACCGCAAAAATCATAATGTAGGGTATGCACAAGAGGCAGTGAATTGGAAGAAACAGAAGGTGATTTCCAAAGTTGCAAGTTATTATTGTATGACGCATCAAACAAGTGGAAATCAAGAGATACGATTTGACGTAGTGGCTATTACAGGAGATGAAATCACATGGATTCAAGATGCATTTGTATATTGTGAGTAAGAGTAGAGTCAAAGTCACCAGACTTTTAGAAAGGGATGATTAGTGTGAAACAGTATAAAATATTAGTATGCGATGATGAAAGAGAAATCGTAGATGCTCTTCAAGTATTTTTAGAAGAAGAGGGGTACGCAGTTGCTAAAGCATATAATGGAATAGAAGCCATTGAAGTAGTAAAGAACCAAGAAATCAACTTAATTATCATGGATGTTATGATGCCGCGATTAGATGGAATTAGTGCAGTATTACAGATCAGAGAGCAGACAAGTTCTCCTGTTATTTTCTTGTCGGCTAAATCAGAAGATTCTGATAAGATTCTAGGGTTGAATATAGGTGCAGATGACTATATTACAAAACCATTTAACCCATTAGAAGTAATTGCGCGTGTAAAGTCTCAATTACGGCGATATACCACATTGTTAGAACAAAAAGAAGATCAAGAGAAGGTATACCTAGTAGGTGGTTTGTGTATGAATGATGACCGAAAAGAGGTGACCGTAGATGGAGAACTTGTAAAATTAACACCAATGGAGTACAATATCCTCTTATTACTAGTAAAGAATCGGGGTAGAGTCTTGTCTATTGAGCAGATTTATGAAAGCATTTGGAATGAAGAAGCAGTAGGGGTTGAGAATACCATTGCTGTTCATGTACGTCATATACGAGAAAAAATTGAAATTAATCCCAAAGACCCTAAATATGTGAAAGTAGTGTGGGGGCTTGGTTATAAAGTGGATGCATAGCAGAAAGTAATGGAATGAAAAATAAAGCAAGTTCTAGAGTTATAAAAACAATATTGTTTCTCATGCAGAGCATGTGCATAATTTTATTTGCAGGTGCCCTGTGTTTTTTGTGTTTTTATACGAATATTACGGTGCAGTCCTCTTTCGGAACGTACCAATATCAGATTGATTTATTAGAAGGGGATCAACCTTATGAAGAATCTGGATTCTTCAATACCATGTTACGGTTGCAAGTCTATGATATTATGCGCTATACCGTAATTCGCAATCAGATGGAAGTGGATGGAGACTTTTATGGATCGAAAATAATAGATATTCAAACATATGCATTACGCCATGAATTACAGCAGGAAGAATATATTAGTGCTCCATATTCCGTTGAAAATCTAATTAAATGGGGGCAATATGGATTTGAGTATAATGGTGATAATTTAATAGAACGTTATCGCTCAGCAGAAGGAAAGTATTTATATGAGTATGTGACTAGTGATTTGAACTATGAGGACTTGGTGTATTATTTAGAAGCAACAGCACAAGATATTGCCTTTAATTATGCACAATATACTGATTTTACTAAACGCTATGCCGAAACAGACACCAACGCACTCTATTATATTGCTATTGGAGAAAATGAAAGTACAACAGTCTACACTAATACAGGGGCCACTACAATCGAGGAAGCAAGAGAGCTTATTTGCAATTGGCAAACACGATATGTAGATTATGATATGGAAAGTTTGCAATTTGACACCAACACTTCTATTACGGAAGAAGAATTAATTCAGGAGATGAACCGATACGACTATACGTATACGTATCACGGTAATAGTCAAATCTTAATTGGTGTAGATACGAATTATTTCTATCACGATGATTTTGTAGATGGTTACAAGGATTACAGTAGAGTTGTTCCTTATATACCGTATGCACTTGTTACTTGTAGCCTATCACTAGTTATTTGGATTGTAGCCATGAGCGGTTCTCTAATACTAGCAGGCCATAGTAGAAAGCAAGAGGGGATTCAGCTACTCAAGATTGATGGTATTCCAACAGAAATATTTATGTCATTTGTGTTATTATTTGGAGTTGGAGTGTTCTATTTATACCGCCATGCGAAAGAAACTATTGTTTTTAGTGAACTAGATAAAGGAATGATTAGTATAGTCAGTGTGGCGTGTGCCATGATACTTTATCTTGTAGTAGTAACGAGTTTGTTGAGTTTTGCGCGACGTTGCAAAGCAGGTGTTTTATTTCGCAAGTCACTTTTGTATTATCTGGTGTGCCAATTATATACAATCATTAGACGAGTTATGCGAGGTATTTCTTCTGGTTATCGCTACTTACTGAAGAATAAAAAAGTAACCATTCGCACCTTTGTCCCATACTTTGCTTTTCTATTTCTTAATGTTGGTTTATTCTTCATTGGAGATGTAGCATTGGCAGTAGCGGCAGTGGTAGATTGTGTTGTAGCTCTTGCTCTATTAAAAGAGAGTCGAGAGCGAGATGAAATTGTACAAACAATTGTAAGAATTGCAGATGGAGATATGGATATTCAATTGGATTCGGAACATATGAATCGACAGAACCAAACACTAGCCGATTCAGTGAATTTATTGCGAGATGGTATTAAAGAAGCAGTGGATATTAGCAGAAAAGATGAAAGATTAAAAGCAGATTTAATTACCAATGTGTCCCATGATATTAAAACTCCACTTACCTCAATTATTAATTACGTGGATTTGTTAAAAAGAGAAGAAATCGAAGATGAGAAAGTACAATCCTATTTAATTATACTAGAGCAAAAATCCAATCGATTGAAACACTTAATTGAAGATTTAGTAGAAGCATCTAAGATTTCATCTGGCAATATTGAACTAGTGATGGAGCCTCTGAATATTGTAGAATTAGTGCGTCAAAGTGTTGGGGAATTGGGTGATTTATTTGAAAAAGAAGGTTTGCAGCTAGTTGCAACACTTCCCCATGAACCAATTGTGATTGAGGCTGACGGAAGGCGTATGTGGCGTATTATTGAAAACCTTATGAGTAATGCATTAAAATATTCTTTGGAGCAAACAAGGGTTTATTTGGATGTGAGTCAACAAGGGGAAAAAGCCAATATTACCATTCGAAATATTTCAAAAGAGCCACTGAAAATGGATACCGCAGAGTTAACAGAGCGCTTTACAAGAGGCGATTCTTCAAGAAGTAGCGAAGGCAGCGGATTAGGATTATCCATTGCCAAAAACTTAACCCAGCTTCATGGTGGTACTTTTGAAATAGTGTCAGATGGTGATTTGTTCAAAGTAACTTTAGAATTTACTTAAAATTTAATTTTTTCATTACGATTATATCGTTTTAGAATTTCATGAATCTTTTCAGTTGGGGTTAATACATGCCCCATGGAAAGGTCATGATTCATAAAATCGATAATAGAAGCTAAAAACTTACTCATCTCTGCACAAATAAAGTAATCCCTTTGAGAGATTTCGGGTGGTAAATAGGTGAGGTTAGTAATAATGATTCGGTCAAAGTCTCCGTTGGCATAAGCACGGTCAAAGGCATCTAACCCATTTGTGAAAAGGCCGAAGGTGCAACAAATAAAAACACGTTTGGAATTCATATCTTTTAGTTGTTTGGCAGTATCTAACATACTTTCCCCAGATGATATCATATCGTCTACAATGATTACATCCTTGCCTTCAATGCTATCTCCTAGAAATTCATGTGCTACAATTGGATTCTTGCCATCTACAATAGTAGAATAATCACGTCGCTTGTAGAACATACCAGTGTCTACACCTAGGACGCCAGCAAAATATACCGTGCGATCAAGTGCACCCTCATCAGGGCTAATTACCACTAGGTGATCTTTATCCACTGTTAAGTCGGAGTGATTTTCTAATAGAGAGCGAATAAATTGATAGAATGGGTTGAAATCATCAAATCCACATAATGGATTGGCATTCATAACACGAGGATCATGAGCATCAAAGGTAATAAAGTTATTCACACCTAGAGCAGTGAGTTCCTGAAGTGCATGTGCACAGTCAAGGGATTCTCGTCCAGTTCTTTTATGTTGCCGTCCTTCATATAAGAAAGGCATAATCACATTAATACGATGGGCTCTACCTGTCATGGCAGCAATAATACGTTTTAAATCTTGAAAATGATCATCGGGAGATTTATGGTTGGTGTAACCATTTAACTCATAAGTAATACTATGATTACAAATATCAAGAAGAATATATACATCTTTACCGCGAACAGATTCTAATAAAACTCCCTTAGATTCTCCACTGCCAAAGCGTGGTGTTTGAATGGGAACAAGATAATTATCAGACACATAGTCTTGAAAAGCATTATTATCTTTTATAAGATTTTTTACACTGGCACGGTATTCCACTAAGTGCTTGTTCATTTTTTCTCCTGTTTCAACAGCACTATCTAAGCATACAAGCTTTAGTGGTGCAACAGGTAGTGCGATTTCTAGTTCATTTAAATTAGGCATAACACTCTCCATTCTTATTTTTCAACTCACCATTCCTTTATATCACTATCTATAGGGTCAGTCAAGAAATATTTCATAGAAGGAATTCGCTAAAAAGTATTGACAAGTTCCTTGGAATTCAATAAAATAACATTTATAACAAGTGTTATTTAAGAACGTCTACAGAAGATGGAGGTTATATGCCTAGAAAAGAAGTCATTAAAAGAGACTATGTGTTAGAGCGTGCATTTGAAATGATTCGCACAAAAGGGTACGAACAAGTAACGGCACGTAAATTAGCGGATGAATTAGGATGTTCCACACAACCAATTTTTCGCCTTTATAGCGGTATGGAAGAATTGCTAGATGCCACCTATCCTATGGCAATAGATTTTTTTCATCAGTATGCCAAGGATTTTTTTGGAAAGAATAAGATTCCATTTATAGACCTTGGTATGGCATACGTTACATTTGCCAAAGAGGAGCCATATTTATTTAAGCTATTATTTCTTTCGGAAGTTCGAAAAGGCAAAAGTATGTATGAGTTATTGAATTCTAGTGAAGGTTATGTAACGGGTGAGATTCGTAAAGCTAACTTGGCAGGTTGTCAGCAATCAAGCGAATTATTCATGAAACTTTGGATTTGTATTCATGGAATTGCGTGTATGACCTTAACCGATGATTACGATTTAACTCCTGAAGAAACAGTTTCCCTATTAAAAGATTCGTATTATGCCTATTTTTAATTACCCAGAAATATTACAATAGAAATGGTTGGTAGCATGGAACAAGAAAATAACATTATTACCAGAATGAATGACCGATTTCCTAGAATGAGTAAAAGTCATAAAGTAATTGCAACCTTTATCTCGGAACATTATGAAGAAGCAGTTTTTATGACAGCAGCTAAACTTGGTGAAACAGTTAATGTAAGTGAATCCACAGTAGTTCGTTTTGCCACGGGAATTGGATATGATGGTTATCCAGAATTTCAAACAGCGTTAGAAAATTGGGTGAAGAACCAACTAAGTTCGGTACAGAGAATCCGAGTGAAGTATGGAACGAGCACACAATCAGAAATCTTAACATCTGTTCTGACATCAGATATAGAAAAAATCAATGATACCTTGCTTACCCTAGATCCAGTGGCGTTTGAAACAGCTATTTCTATTATTATGAAAGCCAAGCGAGTGTATGTAGTGGGAATAAGAAGTTGCGAACCACTTGCAGATTTCTTGAGCTTTTATTTGAACATGATTCGTGGAGATGTACAATTACTGCGTTCAACCAACACAAGTGAAATGTTTGAGCAAATGATACGAATTGGTGAGGAAGATGCCATTATTGGAATTAGTTTTCCAAGGTATTCCATGCGCACCTTAAAAGCAATGGAATTTGCCAATGATCGAAATGCCAAGGTAATTACCATTACAGATTCTGTGCATTCTCCCATGAATTTATATTCTTCTTGCAATTTACTAGCAAGAAGCGATATGGTGTCTATTGTAGACTCTTTGGTGGCACCTCTTAGCGTCATTAACGCTTTAGTAGTAGGGTTGTGCTTAAAGAGTCCAGATGCAGTGAAACAGAATCTAGAAACATTAGAAGATGTGTGGAATAATTATCAAGTATATTTAAATGATGAGATTAATTTTATCGATAAAGAACCGGTGTTAGACTACCCTTTGTTGAAAAAAGAGGATGAATAAGAAGGGTGGAAGTATGAGTAAAGTAGTCGTGATTGGAGCAGGAGCGGCAGGTACTGCAGCAGCCATTGCAGCAGCTAGAAATCACCATGAAGTGATCTTAGTAGAGAAGAATGACAAGATTGGAAAGAAGCTATTTATTACAGGAAAAGGACGTTGCAATGTAACTAACGCTTCTGATATAGAAACCATTATGAGTCAAGTGGTTACGAATAAAAAATTCATGTACAGTGCATTTTATACATTTGATAACCAAGGGATTATGCAGTTAATAGAAGATGCAGGGTGCAAGTTGAAAGTGGAACGAGGCAATCGAGTATTTCCAGTATCGGATCACTCATCCGATGTAATTAAAGCACTGCTTTATACACTTAAGGAGGCAGGTGTAACCTTACAATTTCAGGGGAGTGTAGAGTCCATTGTAGTGGAAAATGGACGTGTAATTGCAGTTGAAGGAACGTGTCATAACAAGAAAAAGTTGTGGGAAGCAGATGCAGTGATTCTTGCCACAGGAGGATTATCTTATCCATTAACTGGCTCTACAGGAGATGGATATAGAATGGCTAGAAAACTAGGGCATAAGATAACAAGGTTAACACCATCCTTAGTACCATTTACCATACAAGAAGAATGGTGTAAATCGCTACAAGGATTGGCTCTAAAGAACGTAAGTGCTCAGGTTTATGTGAATCATAAGCAAGTGTACACGGGATTCGGGGAAATGTTATTTACCCATTTTGGAGTGAGTGGACCTTTAATGCTTAGTGCAAGTTCTTATTATGTGGGTCATTCAGATGTACAAGAAGCAAAGGTAGTCCTTGATTTAAAGCCAGCTTTAAGCCCTGAGCAATTAGATAGTAGAATTCTCAGAGAATTTGAAGAAAATCACAAGAAACACTTTAAGAATGTGATAGGAACCTTATATCCTGCTAAATTAACCCCTATTATGATTGCCAAGTCAGGTATTGACCCAGATAAAGGGGTATATGAAATCACCAAGGAGGAGCGTGGAAGAATCGTTACACTTACAAAAGCGCTTACCCTTACTATTACTGGAACGCGAGGTTACACAGAAGCTATTATTACAAAGGGCGGCATTGCAGTACAAGAAGTGAATCCATCTACAATGGAGTCTAAATTAGTAAAAGGATTGCACTTTGCAGGGGAAGTACTTGATGTAGATGCTTTGACTGGTGGATATAATCTGCAGGTGGCATGGTCTACAGGGTATTTGGCAGGGCTGTCTATTGACCATAATGACCATTTGTAGATTTTAATGATAGGTACTCTGAAAGGAGAGTGGAGAAATGAACATTAGTATTGCTATTGACGGACCAGCAGGTGCTGGTAAAAGTACCATCGCTAAGTTAGTTGCCCAAAAAAGAAGGTACATATACGTTGACACAGGAGCCATGTATCGTGCAATGGGATTGTATATGAGCAGACAGGGCATTGATGTAGCGGATCAGGAAGCAGTTTCTCAGGGATGCGTAGGAGCAGAGATTACAATTGTTCATGAAAATGGTGAACAAGTAGTAATCTTGAATGGGGAAAAAGTCAATGATTATATTCGAACTTCTGAAATAGGCATGCTAGCCTCTGCAGTGGCTAAGAATCCTGGGGTGCGTGAGAAATTAGTTCAATTACAACAACAATTGGCACAAGGAGCTAATATTGTCATGGATGGAAGGGATATTGGTACATGTGTATTGCCTCATGCCGATGTAAAAGTATATCTAACAGCAAGTACTCATGTGCGAGCAAAAAGAAGATACGATGAATTACAAGTGCAAGGTGCAGAATGTAGTATAGAACAAATCGAACAAGAAATCAAAGAACGTGATATTACAGATATGAATCGAGAACATTCTCCACTTGTACAGGCAAGTGATGCAATCTACTTAGATTCCTCTGATATGACAATTGAACAAGTTGCCAATAAGATTATATCTTTTATCGTTGAACTTTGTAATGAATAGTGTGAAAAATAAAATTTTTCACACGCAAATGTGTGTCTGTGACCCAAAGTTTGCAGGCTGAGAAGAAAGGCGTGGTTATTAGGGTGGTGAATCAATGGAGGTAATATTAGCAAAATCAGCAGGATTTTGTTTTGGTGTACGTAAGGCAGTAGATATGGTATATGAGCATATGGATGGAGACTTGCCAGTGTATACGTATGGACCTATTATTCATAATGAACAGGTAGTAGGTGAATTAGAAGCACAAGGTGTCTGTATTTTACATGAGGAATATTCTTTGCAATCAATCAGTGAAGGAAAAGTAGTGGTTCGTTCTCATGGAGTTGGCAAAAAAGTATATGACCAAATTGAACAGAAAGACTTAGTGTGTATTGATGCTACGTGTCCATTTGTAAAAAGAATTCACAAAATTGTGAAAGAAGAAAGCCAAAAAGGTGTAGCAATTGTAATCATTGGTAATAATGGACACCCAGAAGTAGAGGGAATCAAAGGTTGGTGTGTAACGCCTGCAACCGTTGTAGAATCAAGAGAAGAGATAGAAAATTTGAATTTTTTAGAAGGTCAAAAAGTATGTATTGTTTCACAAACGACATTTAACTACAATAAATTTCAAGAATTAGTTGATATTTTTTCGAAAAAGAGTTATGATGTTAGTGTTGTCAATACGATTTGTAGTGCAACAGAGGAAAGGCAGACCGAAGCAGCACAAATTGCAGCGCAGGTTGATATGATGATAATAATAGGTGGGACGCATAGTTCGAATACACGGAAACTGTATGAAATATGTAAGAAAGAGTGCACAAATACCTATTTTATACAGACACTAGCTGATTTGAAACAAGACTTATTTCAGTCTGTTTCCCTAGTGGGCATTACCGCAGGGGCGTCTACCCCAAATAATATAATTGAGGAGGTTCAAAATTATGTCAGAATTAACTTTTGAACAGATGTTGGAAGCATCATTTAAGACAATACATACAGGAGAGGTAGTGGAAGGCACTGTAATCGCAGTGAAACCAGAAGAGATGGTACTTAACATTGGGTACAAATCAGATGGTATTCTCACAAGAAGCGAATACACGAATGAGCCTAATGTGGATCTTACAACAGTAGCACAAGTTGGTGATACCATGGAAGTAAAAGTCTTAAAAGTGAACGACGGAGATGGACAAGTTGTTCTTACTTACAAACGTCTTGCAGCTGATCGTTGTAACAAGCGTATTGAAGAAGCATTTAATAACAATGAAGTGCTTACCGCTAAAGTCGTACAAGTTCTCGGTGGTGGAGTATGTGTTATTGTGGAAGAGATTCGTATCTTTATTCCAGCTAGTCTTGTATCAGATGTGTACGAGAAAGACTTGAACAAGTATGCAGGTCAAGAGATTGAATTTGTTATTACAGAATACAATCCAAAGAAGAGAAGATATATTGGAGATCGTAAGCAATTACTTGCAGCAAAGCGCTCCATTTTACAAAAAGAATTATTCGCAAGAATCCAAGAAGGCGATATTGTAGAAGGTACTGTTAAGAACGTTACAGATTTTGGTGTATTTATTGATTTAGGTGGAGCAGATGGATTACTTCATATTTCAGAAATGTCATGGGGACGTGTTGAGAATCCTAAGAAAGTATTTAAAACAGGCGATACTTTAAGTGTATTAATTAAAGAGATTAAGGATACAAAAGTAGCACTCAGCTTGAAGTTTGATGATGCTAATCCATGGAAAGATGCACAAGGGAAATTTGCAGTTGGCAACGAGGTAACAGGACGAGTAGCAAGAATGACTGATTTCGGTGCATTTATTGAAATTGAAACAGGTGTAGATGCCTTATTACATGTATCACAAATTTCAAAAGATCATATTGAAAAACCTTCAGATGTGCTTAATGTTGGAGACCAAGTAACTGCTAAAATTGTAGATTTTAATGAAGCAGATCGTAAGATTAGTTTAAGCATTAAAGCAATGTTTGCAACAGAAGCAGTAGAGGAAGACGATGCAGATGTAGTATCTGTTAACGTGGAAGAGGTAATAGCGAACGACGCTGAATAGTAGCATGGTTGTCATTCACTGAGTTTATCATAACAAGATTATAATGAGATAGAAATTAGATTGAAATTTCTATCTCATTGTCAATTACTAGAGAGTTGGTGGAACGATGCAATATGATTATGAATGGTTTAAGAAAGAAGTATATAAGTTATCAACTATAGATTTAAGTGCATACAAAGAACAGCAGATGAAAAGGCGGATTAATTCCTTAATGACTAAGCATAAGTTATCTGAATATGATTTGTTTTTCAAGGAAATCAAGCAGAATAAGCCTTTGTATGAAGAGTTTATATCCTTTCTTACAATTAATGTGTCAGAATTTTATCGTAATCCTGAACAATGGAAAGTATTAGACACTCAATTAATTCCGGAGTTAATGAAAAGGAGTGGAAAGACCCTTAAAATATGGAGTGCTGCTTGTTCTACAGGTGATGAACCCTATACGTTAGTTATGATGATGGCACAACATATGCCATTAGAGCAGATTCGTATATACGCAACGGATTTAGATAAGCAAGTAATAGCTACTGCTAAGAATGGAATCTATGATGAACGAAGTCTTGTAGCATTGCCAGCAGAGTGGAAGAGAAAATATTTTGAGCAAATCGGAAAGAATTATAAGATTTGCGATGCCGTTAAGCGCCGTGTTGATTTTAAGGAACATAACCTTTTAAAAGATCCTTATATGAAAGATTGTCACTTGATTGTATGTCGTAATGTACTGATTTATTTTACCGAAGAAGCAAAGGAAGAGATTTTTAAGAAATTCAATAAATCTTTAGTGTCTGATGGTATTTTGTTTATTGGCAGTACGGAACAAATGATGAATTACCACAAATTAGGATATAATCGAAAAAGTTTATTCTTTTACTATAAAGTATAGTGTGAAAAAGGCGTGGTTATATTGTGAAAATAATCACATGAGTAAATAAAAGAAAAGAAACGAGCCGTAGGCTCGTTTCTTTTATTGTGAATCTTGAACTGTTATAAGATTAGATATTCTAAAATGTGAGCAGCATAGGAAACAAAAAATGGACGTTCTCGCTTTAACTCATCTGTCATTTCAAAATAGAGTTCCTTACTTTGGTAAGATTCTTTGAAAAAAGGTTTTACAAAGGTATCATATTGAGGTAAGTACTTTGACTCCTTACGTGTGTAGCAATTGCTTGCAAGAGCTTTCTGACGATTTTTGGAGTTTACATAGGTTGCAAGGTTTTTATGAATGGCAACATCTTCATCTGGTAAATAATAATAATCCCCATAATTAGCATAAAAATACTTTAATTCTTTGGTAAGAAGCGGTACTTTAATGTAACCACTTGTATCAGAAGCACTAAAGTAACATCCACCTTTACTAGAAGAAATGGCAACTGGTAATGGTTGTTTCACGGATATATGGATTAATAATTCTTGTCGTGTAACACCATTTATGTCTTTATGGGAATTTGCTTGTACCTTTTTCACAGAAAATGCACCTTCTGCCGTTAAGTCTGCATAAGCAAGAATTGGTAAAAGCAATAAAAGTCCTAATACATCTTCAGCATTATGGAGTAGCAACATATTTAATTGTTGGTCAGATGGTGCTTCTACATATTCACGATAACAATCAATTAATTCACCGCCGTTATAAACATCTGTGCGGTCAATTGATAAGTATTCTTCCAATGTACGCTGCTTGCAATTGGTTAATTTAAGGAATTTCTTATATGGCAGAATTTGCTTGTATAAATCAAGACCAGCTTTCTGACCAAGACTATGACTTAACTGATATTGCTCGCATTTATTCATTAAATAGGGTATGTCAAATTGATTCCCATTAAAATGCACTAGGTGAATATAAGGTTCCACAAAATTCAAAAATTCTTCTAAAATAGCTTGTTCTTCTTGAGGTGATTGAGCAAACCATTGAAGAAGGTGAAATTCTGTCTCTTTGTAATAAATAACTCCGATTAGATAGAGTTCAGAATGAGCAGCTGTAAAACCAGTTGTTTCAATATCAATGAATAGAAACTCTTCTAAAGGTAAGTCACCGTTGATTGGATACGTTATTTCTAAGTTTGGCAAAACATTATCAAATACTTTCATCGTTATACTCCTATGTAATTGTGAATCTTTCACTTAGTATATCACAAATTAACAAATAGCAGTAGTAATTTTTCATAAAAAAGTGTATATTATAAGGTATATAGATGTACAGGTATAAACTATTAAAATAGGAAAGAAAGTAGGGAAGAAAATGAAGAAATTATCATTTCGCGGAGGGCTTCATGTCTATGATGGCAAAGAGCTTTCTAAGGATAAGAGCATCACAACTCTTCTACCAAAAGGTGATATGGTGTATCCCTTATCCCAGCATATTGGTGCTAAGGCAACACCAATAGTTGCAAAGGGTGATTCTGTACTTACTGGGCAGAAGATTGCAGAGGCAGGTGGATTTGTATCGGCACCAATTTATGCAACTGTTTCAGGTACGGTAAAGTGCATTGAACCACGTCGAGTAGCAACAGGTGATATGATCGAAAGCATTGTAGTAGAGAATGATAATCAGTATGCAGAAGTAGAATATCAGGTACCTAAGCCTTACGCAACCATGAGTAGGGAAGAAGTTGTTAATTGTATTAAAGAGGCAGGAATTGTAGGAATGGGTGGAGCAGGATTTCCCACTCATGTTAAGGTGTCCCCTAAGGAACCGGAACAGATTGAGTACATTATTGTAAATTGTGCAGAATGTGAGCCGTATCTAACATCAGATTATCGTAGAATGATAGAGGAACCAGAGAAGATTCGAGAAGGACTCTTAGTTTTACTACATATTTTTCCAAATGCAAAGGGCATTATTGGAATTGAGGATAATAAAAGTGATTGTATTGATTTGTTAACCAAAGTTACCAGTGGAGACGAGGGCATTGAAGTAAAAACTTTACAGACGAAATATCCACAAGGTGCAGAACGTCAATTAATCTACGCAACCACTAAGCGTGCTATTAATTCTTCTCAATTACCATCAGATGTGCATTGCATTGTACAGAATGCAGATACCATAGTAGCAATAGCTAATGCACTAGTAGAGGGCAAGCCTTTATTAAATCGTATTGTAACGGTAACGGGAGATGCAATTGTAAATCCTTGTAATTTGCGAGTACGTATTGGGACTGATTATGGCGAGCTTGTGGAAGCAGCTGGTGGATTTGTACAAGAACCTGGCAAGATGATATCAGGTGGACCTATGATGGGATTTAGCATTTACGACCTGGCTATACCAACTACTAAGACATCCTCAGCTCTTCTTTGTTTACTAGAAGACGATGTCTCTAAGAGAGAAGAATCGGCATGCTTTAATTGTGGTAAGTGTTCTGAAGTCTGTCCTAGTCGATTGGTGCCATCCGCATTATCCGAGTGTGCCAATCATTACGATGAAGAACGATTTGTTGCCATGCATGGTATGGAATGTGTAGAGTGTGGATGTTGTAGTTATGTATGTCCTGCTAAACGTCAAGTGACACAATCCATTAAGTCTATGCGTAAAGTACAATTAGCCAAGAGAAGACCATAGGAGGAGCGGAAATGAGTCATATTAGAAATGTATCATCAAACCCACATGCACGCTCACATGTTACGGTACAGAGTGTTATGTTGGCAGTTATTCTTGCTTTATTACCAGCTACAGCGTTTGGAATCTATAATTTCGGTCCACGTGCTTTATTAGTAGTTCTTACTACCATTATCACAACAGTAGTATCTGAATATTGCTATGAAAAGCTTATGGGTTTAAAATCTACCATCTCAGACTTATCAGCAGTTGTAACAGGCTTGTTATTAGGATTAAATCTTCCAGTGTCTATTCCATTATGGATGTGTGTATTAGGTGGAATGTTTGCTATTATTGTTGTGAAAATGGTCTTTGGAGGATTAGGGCAAAACTTTATGAATCCAGCACTTGGTGCAAGGTGTTTTCTTGTAATATCCTTTACATCTGCGATGACGAACTTTACAACAGATGTGTATACAACAGCAACACCTCTTACTGCATTGAAGAATGGTGAATCAGTGGACCTTATGAAAATGGTCATTGGACAAACAGGGGGAACCATTGGAGAAACTTCCATGATTGCTCTACTAATAGGTGCAGCTATTCTCATTTACTTAAATGTAATTGATTTGAGAGTGCCAGGGATGTATATACTCTCTATGGTAGTATTTCTTGGGTTATTTGGGGGATACGGATTTAATCCCTATTATCTAGCCGCACATTTGTCAGGTGGAGGACTTATGATTGGTGCTTTCTTTATGGCAACTGATTATGTGACTCGACCAGTGACGAAGAAGGGTCAATACATATATGGTATTCTCTTGGGATTTTTAACTGCAGTATTTCGTGTGTTTGGAGGTTCGGCAGAAGGAGTATCATACGCAATTATTATTGGAAATCTATTAGTGCCATTAATTGAAAAGGCTACGATTCCAAAACCATTTGGTAAAGGAGGGGAGCGATTTTGAATACAATGATGAAAGACACAATTAAGCTGACGGTTATTACTTTAGTGGCCGGGTTTCTATTAGGAACAGTCTATAATGTTACGAAAGATCCAATTGCCTTACAAAATGAAAATGCAGTAAAGGAGGCATACTTAGCAGTTTTCCAGGAAGCAGATTCTTTTGAAGATGTAGAAGATCTGTCTGGTGCAACTGCCTATCTAAGTGAAGAAGGAATAGATTATGCTACTATTACAGGAGAAGTTAAGGCATTAGATGTAAGTGGCAATCAAATAGGGACGATTCTACTAGTAACCTCCAAGGAGGGATATTCAGGTGATATTTCCATTGCCATGGGTGTTACTAACGAAGGAACTTTAAATGGCATCTCCATTCTCTCTATTTCGGAAACAGCAGGACTTGGTATGCAAGCGGAAGATGTGCTAGTACCACAATTTGCCAATAAGACTGTTTCACAATTCACCTATACCAAGACAGGTGCAACTAGTGATAGCCAAATAGATGCCATTAGTGGAGCAACAGTTACCACAAGTGCCTTTACGAACATGGTGAATGTAGGGCTTGCCTACTTAGAGTCAGTTAGGGAGGGCGAATAGATGAAACAATCAATGAAATATTTGTGGAATGGACTAATTAAAGAAAACCCAATCTTTGTCTTAATGCTTGGAATGTGTCCAACCTTGGCTGTTACTACATCAGCAACCAACGGACTAGGAATGGGACTTACAACAACTGCAGTATTAGCATGTAGCAATATGATTATTTCCCTGCTTCGTAATGTGATTCCAAAGGCAGTGCGTATTCCAGCTTACATTGTAATTATTGCATCTCTTGTAACAATTGTAGAGTTATTATTACAAGCATTTGTAACTTCTCTATATGATGCTCTTGGGATTTATATTCCCTTAATCGTAGTAAATTGTATTATTCTTGGCCGAGCCGAGTCATTTGCTTCGAAAAATGGCATTGTGGCTTCCTTGTTTGATGGGCTAGGAATGGGACTTGGATTCGCTCTTGGTCTTACCATATTAGGTGGTGTGAGAGAGATTCTTGGAGCTGGAGAGTTATTCGGATTTGGAATTATGCCACAATCTTATACACCAATTACAATTTTTATCTTGGCACCAGGTGCGTTCTTTGTTTTAGCTGTGTTAACTGCTATTCAGAACAAAGCCAAATTAGTCGCAGAGAAAAAGGGCAAGAATGCAAGTAAGATACAAGAGGGATGTTCTTCTGACTGCATGGCTTGTGGAGAAGGTGGTTGTGGTACTAAGTTTTATGATACGAGCAAGGAAGAATAGGAGGAAGCAAGATGTTTGAAGGATTCACACAAATCATGTTATTATCAGTAAGTTCTGCACTAGTTAGTAATGTTGTATTAAGTCAATTCCTAGGTCTGTGCCCATTCCTTGGAGTATCTAAGAAGATTAAAACAGCCATTGGTATGGGTGGCGCAGTTTTGTTTGTATTAACGTTGGCCAGTTTTGTGACTAGCGTAATCTATACTGTTTTATTAGAGCCATTGAATATTACTTACTTAAAAACAATTGTATTTATTCTAGTAATTGCTGCATTGGTACAATTTGTAGAGATGTTTCTAAAGAAGTCAGTACCAAGCCTCTATGAATCATTAGGCGTATTTCTACCGTTGATTACAACCAATTGTGCAGTACTAGGTGTAGCGCTTACTAATGTGCAAAAAGAATATAATATTGTAACGAGTACTGTGAATGGATTTGCAACAGCCGTTGGATTTATTATAGCCATTGTAATTCTAGCAGGACTACGTGAGAAAATGGAGTATAATGACATACCAAAGTCATTTCAAGGAATGCCAATCGTGTTAATTACAGCAGGTCTTATGGCAATTGCATTTTTCGGATTTTCTGGATTGCTATAACGTAAGAATAGAAAAGAGGGATTAGGAATGGATTTAGTAAGTATCTTAATTGCAACAGGTGTGGTAGGCGGAGTTGGTATAGTGATTGCCCTGTTTCTAGGGGTGGCATCCAATGCTTTTCGAGTAGAGGTTAATGAACAAGAAGTAGCAGTACTAGATGCTTTGCCAGGTAATAATTGTGGTGGTTGTGGTTATGCAGGTTGTAGTGGACTTGCTAAGGCAATTGCCAATGGGGAGGCAGCGGTAGGTGCATGTCCAGTAGGTGGAGATGCAGTTGCAGATGAAATTGCCAGGATTATGGGCATGGAGTCAGAAGGAGCAACGAAGCAAGTAGCATACGTAAGATGTAATGGTAACTGCAATCATGCGAAAACAGATTACAATTATACAGGTGTGGAAGATTGTAGAATGTTAGCATACGTACCAAGTGGTGGACCAAAATCTTGTAACGATGGATGTCTTGGGTATGGCACTTGTGTTACAGCTTGCCCATTTGATGCTATACATATTGTAGATGGGGTAGCAGTGGTAGACAAAGGAGCATGTAAAGCGTGTAGTAAGTGTATTGAAGTCTGTCCAAAAAACTTGATTGCCTTAGTGCCATATGAAACGAAATATATTGTATCGTGTCAATCCAAAGAAAAAGGTCCAGCTACTATGAAAGCTTGTGATGTTGGTTGTATTGGATGTGGAATATGCGTAAAAAATTGCCCGAAATCTGCTATTAAAATTGAAGAATTTCATGCAGTTATTGATCAAGAGTTGTGTGTTGGATGTGGAATATGTGCCCAGAAGTGCCCAAAACATTCAATTGAGTGCATATGAATAAGAGGAAAGTGATATAGAAGGTTATGAGATTAACAGATGATTTTGAAGAAGAATCTAAAAAGAAGATGCCTCTGGTCTATATGACAATGGGAGTGAGTTTGTTTGTTACCATGTTGCTCGGCTTTATCTTATACTTAAACCGTGAGGAATTCTCTGGTTCAGCATCAGGTATAGTAGATACTCATATGAATGAACAACAAGTAGCAGAAATAGTTTCCAATCCAGAGGTGACAAGTGATGGAGTTCGTTCTGAGGACTTAGCCATTTGGACAGAAGATGACTTTACAGCAGATGTAGATACGACTCCAGCTTATGAAACACAAGCCAATCAATTAATGGAAGAATCGGCACTTGAGGAGGAAGAAGAGGAAGAAGATCCTTCTGCAAATGGAACTAAGACGATGATTGTAACAGAGGAAGGTGAAGAATGGATATCAATTAGTCCCTATATTGATAAGAATGAATATGATATGCAGGATTTAACGTATCAGATACCAGAAATGCAATATTATGTAGATGGAACGAAGATATCTACCTTTGGAATTGATCTGAATGAAAAGCATGCCATGATTGATTTTAACCTAGCCAAAAAAGATGGTGTTGATTTTGCCATGATACAACTAGGTTCTAGAGGATACGAAAGTGGTACCTTAACAACAGATTCTTATTTTAAAGATTATATCAAAGGTGCAACAGATGCTGGAATCGACGTGGGGGTTTACTTTTCCTCGCAAGCTATTACAGAGGAAGAAGTAATAGAAGAAGTAGCTTATATTGTGGAGCAAATAGGTACTTATACCGTATCATATCCTGTTGTACTGCGCATGGATTCCATTGCTTTTGATAATGCGCGAACAGATGATTTAGAACCAACAGAGCGTACAGAACTTGTGAAAGTTTTTGTAGAAGAAGTAGAAGCGGCAGGTTATATCCCTATGCTCTATGGAAGCAAAGAATTCCTATTACAAAGTGTAGAATTGTCGCAGTTAGAAGATGTGGATATTTGGTTGTCTAATGAGGGAGACTTACCCGACTATCCTTATGAATTCCATATGTGGCAATATAATACCATGGCACAAGTGGATGGAATTGTAGGTATGACAAACTTGAATATTAGTTTTCTTGATTACACGAAGAAGTAGGTAATGTATCTGAGATTATCAGGTTTGAGTAGATATCAGCATAGATACGGGGAGAAATATCTTCTACATAATTCGTAATAAAATCTTTGGAATAACCATTTTGACGGAGCTGGTCAGCTGCCTTATTATAGGCGATGGCAGCTTCGTTTTCTGTTTCATAATAACCAACCACATAATTACTACGTAAGTGAATGGTTGCCTTATATTGGATTTTATCTGCTTTAACTATTTGTTGAACACCCATATAACGGTTTATAATCTCAATGTTTTCATAACGGAAATCGTATTCATCTTGATTCATAAAGCGGTAGTCTCGATTGCATACACTAAAGCTACGAATACCATAACGATTTAGAAGATTGGTCTGTAGTCCGTATTCAGCAACAAATAGATGGTTACCTCGCTTCATAATACTTCTTTTTGCATAGTAGAATAAATCATCACGATCGAATTTCAACGTAATTTCAGGAGTAAGACAATAGAGGAAATAAGTAGGTTTTAAATAGATAGGGGTGTGGAAATAGAGCTTATTATCGCGAAAGTTAAGAAGAACAACCCACTTTGTATAAGTGAGAACACATGTATCTTGATAGTCTTTAAGGGATTGACACTTATCTTCTAATAATTCACATGCAAATACATAAGCATGATGAGCTAGAGCAGCGGTTTCGTAGCTCCCTAGGCTAATATGCTTATTGCAATAGGTAATAGAGGAACGATAATATAAGGTGCCATTTTTACGTTTGGCAGAATACACACCTTTTAAATGCTTCATGTTACACCTACTTTCTAGAGGTATTGTACCATAGAGGTGCTTTAGTTGACAAATTCATTTCCACTTAGATTCTATAAAATTACTAGAACTATTCTTCGGTGTAACTGCATATACTAATATAGTATGGTATCTGGGTCAAAATACCTTTTGACTATAACATCATAGTATGAAGAAATAGGACAAAGGTTAGGTGGAAAAGAGATGAATCAAAATAAATGGATGTATCTGCCATGGGTGAAATACATCATGATGGTAGCTGCTATGCAAATGCTACTATGGATTAGTTATAATATGTGGGAAACGGAGGAGTTCTTTACTGCTACCACTCATACCATTACATCTACTAGGCGTAATATTGAGCAAGAATATCTGGAGCGACAGGTGCTACCGTATTCAGAAGAAGAGTGTCAACTATTAGAACGATTAGTTGAGGCAGAGGCAGGAGGAGAGGATATGGTAGGTAAAATCTTAGTGTGCAATGTGGTGCTAAATCGAATTGCAAGTGACGAATTTCCCAATACCATGGAAAGTGTAATCTTCCAACAAGTGAAAGGAAAATACCAATTTTCGCCAATTTCATTAGGTACGTATGATAAAGTAATCGTTTCGGAAGATTCGAAAGAGGCAGTACAGAGAGCTTTTGAAGGAGAGGATTATGCAAAAGGTGCAACTTATTTTGTAGCTCGAGCATATGCAAATACAGAGGATGTGGTGTGGTTTGACAATAATTTAACCTTTTTATTTATACATGGGGGACATGAATTTTTTCGATAATCAAAATTGCACGGTAGAATTCCATAGAAGTTATATTTAAAAATCACATTGTATGCATAACTTGTACAAACTATCATATATTGAAGAAAGAGAATAGAAGGAGTCTATGAAACATGAAAGTGGAGCAAATTCTAAACATATTCCCTAACCGCTTTAGGAATCAATGGGAATTTCTTAGAAATATGAAAGGTACGTTGCAGGAAATTCGCTTGCGAGCCGATCAAGTAGTCATATTAACAATTGATAACCAAGAATATTATCTAGGTCAAGATAGACAACTACAGAAGACCCCAACCAATGCTTATGTGGTACATAGAGAAGAAATTAATGGAATCGTACAACATATTTGTAAGTATGCTCCTTATGCTTATGAAAATGAAATGAGACAAGGGTATATTACAATAGAGGGTGGACACCGAATTGGCTTAGTGGGGCAGGTGATTGTAGAAGATGAAAAGATTCGAAATCTAAAATACATTGCAGGACTAAACATTCGTATCACTCATGAAATACTAGGTGTAGCAGATGAAATTCTCCCTTATTTATATAAGGATGGTACATTGTGTAACACCTTTATTCTATCCCCGCCATGTGCAGGGAAAACGACCATGTTAAGGGATTTAATTAGACAAGTTTCTAATGGAAATAGGTACGGATTAGGTATGAATGTAAGTGTAGTAGATGAACGTTCGGAAATAGCAGGTTCCTATTTAGGAATGGCTCAAAATAATCTTGGTGTTCGGACGGATGTGCTAGATGGTGCACCTAAAGTAGATGGAATGATGCAATTGATACGCACTATGTCGCCTAAAATGTTGGCAGTAGACGAAATTGGAAGTGAGGAAGATATTAGAGCAGTCAGAAGCGTATTACAGTGCGGGTGCAAATTGGTTGCAACTATTCATGCGAGAAATATAGAGGAATTTCAAATGAAACCACACTTTCAAGAATTAATAGTACAAGAAGTAATTGAACGATATGTGGTGCTTGGAAATGGTAAAACACCAGGGGAACTAGTAGGCGTTTATAATAGGAAGCTTTGTTATGTATAAATTAATCGGAGTGGTCTGTATTTTAGCAGGAACGGCTGGGTTTGCTTTGCGTTTATATGGAGAACACGTGGAACGTATCATTCAACTGAAACGAATGGAAGAGAATATGCATCAAATGGAATCGGAAATATCATATGGTAAAGCGGATTTCTGTGAATTATGCCATTTAATGAGTATGAGAGCAAAAGGTGCCTATGAAGAATTCTTTCGTGCACTCTATTTAGATATGAAGATGAATGAAGGAGTGACATTTTCAGATTTATGGCATAAGCACAGTTGTAAAATACGGGAAATTAAAGTCCTACGGAAGTCCGACATAGAATTATTCGCAACGTTTCCACCAGAGACGGGATATTTAGATGGGGATATGCAAATTGAGGAAATAAAACGTAAGCGTAGAGAACTAAGCTCTTATATAGCACGGGAAGAAGAAAAGTTGCGTAATAATGAGAAGCTATACCTTACCATGGGTTTTATGAGTGGAGTATTCTTAGTGATTCTACTGTTATAGTAGAAGGGAGGAGTGTATTTGTGGAGATTAATCTAATCTTTAAAATTGCAGCAGTTGGGATATTAGTAACGATTTTATGTCAAGTGCTGAAACATAGTGGAAGAGAAGAATATTCCTTTCTAGTCAGTCTGACAGCATTAATCTTAGCACTCACATGGGTGATTCCTTATATCTATGATTTATTTGAAACAGTGGAACAAATGTTTGATTTATAGAGTTAATAAGGGGGGAAGTCATGAATATGGTTCAAGTATGTATCACAGGCATGTTAGGTGTGTTGTTTGCAATTATCTTAAAGCAACAGAAGCCAGAGTATAGTATGGTGATTATGATTGGGACGTGCTGTATTTTATTTGCCTATGCAGTTTCTTATATAGAATCGGTTATTTCGGTGATTATTTCTTATGGAAAAGAAATTAATAACGATAGTTATATCACTATTATTCTTAAGGTGATTGGAATTACATATGTATGTGAATTCTGCTCCAATATTTGTAAGGATGCAGGATATGGAGCCATTGCATCACAAGTGGAATTGTTCGGTAAAGTAGCAATTTTATTTGCAGGTATGCCCATTATGATTACTTTGTTTGAATTAATTGGGAACATATAGATGACGGATTTACTTTTGCAAGAATTTGACTTTACCACCCTACAAAAGCAAATGGATTTATTATATCCATCTAATGGAATTAATGTGTTCAATATGGTGGTTCAAGTCATACAAGGGAAACAAGGACTATCCTTATCATACATCTATGAAATTGCAGTTACTGCAATAGTAAACGAAGTGGGGAATTTAAAACTAGTATTTTTGTCTATTCTATTAATAGGAATTCTTTCGGCATTATTTCACAATATTGCAAAAATGTTCCAAAATCACCAAATTGCTAACATGGGTTATTATTTAATCTATCTTTACCTAATTATGATTTTACTACGAACTTTTTATGAATCCTATACCACATGCAAAGAGGCCATGGAGTATATTGTTACGTTTATACAAATAGGAATTCCTTTATTTACAGCATCTTTAGCGATGACAGGTAAGATTATGACCTCTAGTGTGTTCTATCAAATTGCTTTGCTAGTTATATTTCTAATAGAAATGGTGTTGCTTCATATAGTAATTCCATATATTTATGCATATGTACTGTTATCTATCGTAAATGGATTGACACAGGAGAATAGATTTGATTCGATTTTACGCTTGCTTCGCAAATCCATTGAATGGTTACTAAAAGTAATGTTAGGGATTGTAGCTGGAATTAATTTGATCCAATCAATGGTAACGCCTGTTATAGATGGGGTAAACAAAGGTGTCATACAAAAAGTAGCTACCTTAATACCAGGTGTGGGAACGGTAACAGATTCGGTCATTGACTTAGTATTAGGTTCTACTATTTTAATTAAGAACAGTATAGGAGTAGTGTATAGTATCTTATTCATTCTAGTTTGCTTAAAACCATTTATAGAGTTATTATGTATTACTGTATTGTTGCGTGTTAGTGCTGCTGTAATAGGAATGGTGTGTGATCCAAGAATGGTTCGCTGTGTAGAAGAAGTTAGTATAGGTAGTGGTTTATTATTGCGAACCTTACTTAGTGCACTGTCTATGTTTTTAATAACAGTTGCCATTATAACGGTTGCCACGTCTGCTGTATCTTTATAGAACCATGGAAATAGAGCGTGTGGGAAATGGAGGGACATGTATGGGGGATTGGACACTAGATTTATTAAAGCAGTTAGGTGGATTTACCATATTGGCACAAACTCTTGTTCATATGAGTGCATCTAAAAAGTTTGAACCATATGTCAGGTTATTAGTAGCTACTATGACAATCTTAATTTTAATGGCACCTATCTTAGATTTTATAGTAGCAAAAGACAATGGTGTTACTAGCTCTTTTCGCCAGCAGGTGGAGCAAATTATGGAAGCTGATTGGTACGGAGAAGTAGATAGTGAGTTATTCTTAGAGTTAGATGATGAGATTGTTATAGGTCAAGACGAATTAAGCTTAATGGAAGAAGCAGAAATAAAGGAGCAAGAGCCAGAGATGGTAATCAAAGTGGACCAGATTGAAATTATAATTCAGTAAAATCAGAAGGGAATAGGTATAGTTGTGATCAAAGAAAAGCTTCTAAAACTTGATAAAAACACGTTTCTTATGATTGGTTTAGTGGGGATTATCTTGCTCGTTATGTTCATACCAACTAATGAGAAAGAGGTGGTAAGGGAAACAGAAATAATAGAAATAGTAGAAGAATCTAGTAGTGTAGTGTTGCAAGATGATCAAGTATATGTGGAAGCATTGGAACAACGTTTAGAAGCCATCCTATCTGCCATGGATGGTGCGGGAGCTGTATCGGTCATGATTACCTTAGACTCTACCTATGAACAAGTGTTGCAGAAAGATACAGAAAGTGAATTATCCAATGTACAAGAAAGTGATGCTTCAGGTGGTAGCCGTACTACAAGTGAAAGTAGTTCTAGTCAAGTGACCATTTATGAGGAAAATGCACAGGGAGAGAAAGTTCCTTATGTGATTAAAATGAATACACCTAAAATCTCTGGTGTTTTTGTAGTGGCACAAGGAGGAGGGAATGATACGGTCTGTAAAAATATAACAGATGTTATTCAAGCATTATTTGGGATTGATGCACATAAAATTAAAGTAGTAAAAATGAAATAATATATAAAGTGAGGTGCAACGATGAAAGGAATCTTAAAAAAGAATCAAATTATGATTACATCCTTGGCAATTATGATTGCAATTGCAGGATACTTAAATTTCACAGGAAATCAATTAGAACATGAAGATTTAATTGCAACCAGTGGAACGGGAATTACCAATGATACCATAGAGGTATTAGATGGAGAATTAATCGAAATTGAAAGTCTTGACACGGATATTGAGTTATCCCAAGCAGATTTGTACGAAGATGCAGAAGAAGTAGCTAATCTTGATTACTTAGATACGACCATGGAATTGGTAGCAGACAACCCAATTGCAGACGGTGATACTCCAGGGGAGGCAGTATTTACTTCTAGTACGAATGTTAGTACGCTATCAGGTGCGAAATTATTAAAGGAGCAAACACGTGCTAAGAATAAGGAAACCTTGTTAGAAATCATTAATAGTACCACCATTGATGCCACACAAAAGCAAAGTGCCATTGATGCCATGGTGGAACTAACAGATTTTGCAGAGAAAGAATCGGCTGCAGAGATTTTGCTAGAAACAAAGGGATTCTATGATGCAGTAGTTAGTATGAGTGCAGATAGTGTAGATGTAATCATTAATCTAGAAACAATAGACGACGTGGATCGTGCACAGATTGAAGATATTGTTAAACGTAAAACAGGAATGGAAGCACAGAATATTATTATTACACCTATGGGAAGTGGAGAATAGGCTGAAACTGAGATTGTGAAAAATTCATGATTTCGGAATGGATGAATGATACGACTGGTAGATTTTATAGAGGAATTATGATAGAATGAGACATTATACATAAGAATCATGTGTTTAAGAAATTGATAGAAAGAACAGAGGAAACAAATGAAGAGAGTATTTTTGATTGTGTTAGATAGTTTTGGAGTTGGTGCAATGCCAGATGCTAGTGAATATCACGATGAAGGCGTGAATACATTATCATCTGTTGCATCAAGTCCTTATTTTCATGCAGACAATCTTACGAAAATGGGGCTGTTTCAGATGGAAGGAATGAATATACAGAATAAGAACCAGCCACATATAGCAACTATTGCACGTATGACAGAAGCATCTAAAGGGAAAGATACTACCATAGGGCATTGGGAAATTGCGGGAATTCATACGAATCAGCCGCTGCCAACATATCCAAATGGATTTCCGGAAGAGGTAATCGAACAACTGAAAAAGATTACAGGACGAGGTGTCTTATGCAACTTACCTTATTCAGGAACAGAAGTCATATTAGAATATGGAAAAGAACACGTAGCTACAGGAGATTTAATTGTATATACATCGGCAGACAGTGTGTTGCAAATTGCGGCCCATGAGGAAGTGGTACCTTTAGAGACTTTATATGAATATTGTCATAAAGTACGTGAATATATGCAAGGAGAACGTGGAGTAGGTCGTGTGATCGCAAGACCTTTTATAGGTTAGGAATGCAATTATAAGAGAACT
>JAWXVE010000097.1:0-5144 GCA_044425575.1 Eubacteriales bacterium
TACATTTCATCAAAAATATTGCTACATTTTGGGGGTAAAATCATAATCAGCACTCCTATTATGATCAATGTTATAAATAATAGCAGTATCCCTTGCTTAAGGCTCTTTGTATTAAACTTGAAATATTTCATTTATCTCATTCCTTTCATGGCGTGTAATCTATCATTACCGAATTATCATTTTTTACACTCATTAAAAAGTCGTACGCTTCTGGATAATTAGTACTCAACTTTTTAATCGTAGATGTCGAATGGCTTTTCTCAATCACTTGGTTTTCAATAGCTTCATAACCACCATGGTTATGCTTAAACTCTACAGTTCTTACTGTTGCATCCTGCATAAAATCCGCATAATAAGTATTAGTGGCATCAACAAAAGATAAATTATTGTTGCGCATTCTAAAAACAATATTGTCAGCATCAAGATCTGCCATGTAATCTCCATTACCGAAAGAAATTTGTCCACCACCAAGGAAATTATCCAAAACACCAGCCCATGTTGCATCACCAAGCCAGCCAATGTATGCTCTGCGACCATCATGGGTATTCCAAAGTCCCGCGTAGGTGACTTTCACAGTATTAGCATCATCTGCAACTACGTTACCTGCTATTGTATACATAAAATGTGCAAAGTCGGTTTTCCCTTGCATGTTATTATACAAAACACTATATTGGTCTAAAAACATATCCATAGTTAGTTCCTCACAATCAATCTTTCCATCAACTTCTTTATACTCAATCCCCATTGCATTAAGATAGTTTGTGTAATAAATATTTAATGTATCTAGATTATCCCTTAGAGATATCAATGTCTCTGCGTCCCCTCCGTCAATCTGCGATTGCAAACGGACCATATACCATGCATAATAAAAGTCATCACTAGAAACACTTAGTATATTTATAAAATAACTATAAGCATCTTCTTTTTCATCTTCGGATTGTACATCTGTATATGCCTCACCTGAACCCGCATTCCATTTAGAACCTGAATAAACAAATTGACTGAAAGCACGAGTAAACAGATGGTCTCGTTCTTGCTGTGTGAGGTCTTGGTATTTTCCCTGTATTTTAAGATAGACATCCCACATAATCGTAGCTGTTCTTTCATCAAACCCAAACTGTGTTTGCAAGTTCTGTTTAAACAACTCTTTTTGCTGTATAAGAGGGATAACTTCCCATTGTTCTACATATTCTGTTGACCAATTCATCAAATCAGCCGAGAATGTAAAATCAGTTCCAACAATATTGACTGAAGCAAAGGCTGCCATAATATTATTTTCTATAGTTTCTATTTCTATCGATACATCACTGTGCAAATTACAAGTAGCATGATGAAAGTCATATGCTCTCTCTATTTGCTTTTGTAACTGCATATTTTGGTGTCGATAGCTGTCTGCTATGGCTTGTAGATACTGCAAATGTAGTAACGCACTACTATTTGCCATACCTTCAAAATAACTTATAGTCTGCTCATTTCTCGTAATCGTGTTTTGTATGATATCTTCATCTATATAATCGATATCACTCAAATAAGTGGCACATTGTTCTATCACTAATTGGTTTGCATTAATTTCATGTTCTAACGCAACCATGATTGCTTTTATACTTAATATATGTATGTTTGTGATGTAGTTTTTCGCACTGCTATAGCTAGTGCCTACTAGAATTTCATCATTTACTACGCTATTTAAGGAATTTAATAAGTTATCTAAATCTTGTTGACTTTCATTTCCTTTGTCTATTAAGCTTTGTGATTTTGCAATTAAGCTATTTTTTGCTATGATCAATCCCATAAGTTGCTAACCCCCTTTTTTCATGCCACTTTGCTGTCTCTCAATGAGTTCATCAAGTTTAGATGTTAAACTCTTCTCTTGCATGAATAACTTATTTTCTAGATCTAATAATGACTGCTGGTAGCGTTTTATATTGGACTGATTTTCTTCTGACGACTGATAGAAGAAACGCTCATATTCTTCACCTCTAAATCCCTCTTTTAAATCATACAAATTTTGTTGAGACTGACTGTCTGCAATACAGAGTTCTTCTTGATAAAGTTGGATTTTTTTTAGGGTTTTATTTATTTCATCTTGTTCATTTTGAATTTCACAAATAGCCTTTTTACAGTTCTCATAACTGTATTGGGATTCGTCTATGTCCATCATAATATCTTATCTCCTAAACTTTTATCAGTTTCTTCCAGAATGAGTGCAATATTGTTAAAGTTGCTAGAAAATGTCAAAACATTATCACTTAAAGCTGATATAACTGCTTTGATAGAATTATTACAGTTCGAGTTATTCGTGTTAACTATAGCATTTGTTTGAACATCATCTGTAACCAGTATGCCGTCCACCCTTAAACTCTCAACAGCATTGTTTATATCTAAACAATATGTTTCTACTCTAGATGTATCTGATTGAATCGTTCCTGACATGTTTCCTCCTTTTTTGAACAGATTCGCAAATATGCGAACCCCAGCAATAACCCAATTATCATGCTTCCCAATACTGCCACATACCACACATAATCTAATGAGACACTGCCCTCTACTATCTCTTGATATTTTTCTTCTCCTATGGTGGTAAATAATGCATTTTTAACTTCTTCCACTCCATCCACTTGAATATCTACTAGAAAAATAGCATCTCTATATGCACCATTTTCCTCATTCAACCTACGCTTTTCCTCTAGTTGATTATATGTATCCGTGAAAAGTGCTATTTCATTCTGATCTGTTAATGATGAATATGTTGTAATACGTTGATCTAATACACTAGTATCTATTACAATCTTAGCTTCTGCTGTTTCTTCCACGCTTCTTCCCTCTATTCTGCTTCCCTAATAGACTTGCTCATATTCAGTTAAGTAAAATGCATCTTCTGCTACTATAATCAAATCGCTTTCCGTTACTACGCTTTTTAACAAAGTACATGCCAGAAATGCTTCATTTCCAATCCATTTCACGCTGCTTGGAAGTACTATTTCTTCTAACATAATGCATCCCGCAAATGCTTCTCTCCCAATCCATACTAATCCGATTGAGCTATCTACCCTCTCTAAGCAAACACATCCACTAAAAGCTCTTTGTCTAATCCGTGTAACACTACTAGGTATCACAACACTTCTCATGGTGCTGTTCCCTGCAAAGGCAGATTCTCCGATTTCTACAACTCCATCTGGTATGACTACATATTCATCTGACCCATTATATTGATACAGAATATGATCTACTATATAGAATTCTTCCGTCCTATCATAGTCGGTTTCTGATAATATTTCTGGCGTAGGTTCCATTATAGTGTTCTCACTTAGTTCTTCTAAATACTGTATAAATTCAGGTGATTGCATCAACTTAGTTCCTTCAAATATATAATCTCCGTACATATTTGCTGTTTCTGGAATGCTAATCTCCTCCAAATTAATACAATAATGAAAAGCAAATTCACCAATACTCACGATACTATCTGGTAATTCAAGATGGGTTAAACTAGTACAATCGGCAAATGCTCTATATGCAATGGTCTGCAAACCATCTGGCAAGGTTATGGATTCAAGATTCACACAACTTTCAAATGCTCCCATACCTATACTTGTTACCCCCTCTGGTATTATGATACTCTTAATTTGTTTATAATAATTATCTGAAACATATGGCATATTATTCTCTTTGTAAACATCATAATAAATAGAAAAGGAAAGATCCGATACCTCTCTTACTCCATCTGGTATGATTACTTCTTCCTCATTTCCAATATATTTTAACAATTCTCCATCTTTAGTTATGAGAAATCCTTCACTTGCCCATATGTCTAATTGTTCCTGTTCTATTACCAAATCATCTGAAGCTCCTATATTATTGCAGCATACCAAAAATAAAGTAGTCATTACCAACATGCCACCCATTATCTTCTTTATCATGTATTCTCCTTACCGCTTATACTTCTATATGGCATATAAGCAGCCAAAAAAATTTGGCTGCTTATCTCTGTGATGATTTATTTACATCACACCCAACTTGTTAGAGATTTCTTGATCCATATTTTGCATTGCAGCAGAAATCTCCCTTAATTGTTGTGCAATTGTAGTGATTAACTCTGATGTTGATGTAAAACTTGGCTCCAATGACGCAAATTGGTCATAAAATGCTTGGCTACTTTGACCTGACCATTCGTCACACAATGTTGACACCATAGTTCTCATACTCGTTACTACTTGATTGAATTCCTCACATCTTGTGTCAAATTCTCCTGCCTTGATTCCCATTTGTTCCGGGTTTAATCGGATGTTGCTTATGTCTGCCATTTCTTTCCTCCTTTGTAATTGCTATATAAGGGTTTTGCCCATAGTTACCTGCTTCCTTGCTCTCGACTTACTGCATATCTAGAATATCTCCAAGTTCTCTTCGCCTTCTATGGATACCGCATAGGATGCCAATTACACCTAAGATGGCTAGTCCAATATAGATCATATAAGGCTTTATTATTCCTTTCGTCTGTTGTATATGGTAGGTTAACGTTGCTGGTGCAACCGATTGATTGACTAATTCAGTTGGACCTGTAATAAATTCATATACTTTGGTATTCTCTAAACTTCCTAATCTGGTATATTGCAGCAATTCAGAAAATTCTTCTAATAACAACTGGTTATGCATACTTGCCTCATTCTTCACATTAACCGCTTCTTGAAGGCCTATCTCTACCGCTAGAGCTGATTCTTCGTTGGCTAATTCAATATGATCCACTAACATAAGAATATTCTCTTCTGATGTAACATACATATCATACGTTGTTTCAACATGTTCGCTATTATTGTTATATATTTCTTCTTGCATCTGCAAGTTATTCTCATACATCAGCACTAAACTTTCGTATAAGAATTCAGCAGATTCATCAGCTTCATATTCACTTAGATACAGATTATATTCTTTAATCATCTGAGACTCTAGTTCATATCTCGCCACTGTTTGATCCTACAAGATCACAACATTATTCTCAATAGGTGTAATGTATTCTTCTATAAACAATAATTCTCAACTTCCTGAAATTTACCCACTAAAACATCTATAGGTCTGGGAAATGCATAAAATCATCTCAGACCTAATATTTATTTCCCTTCAAGAAATTTCAAGATGTCCTCGTAGCTTCG
>JAWXVE010000098.1:0-5075 GCA_044425575.1 Eubacteriales bacterium
TGATTTAGAACGGTAGACTCTAGAGCGATGACTACCTCTTGAATATCTTTGAATTATTGCTTTGTGTTTACTATACACTTGTTGGTGCTAACTGTCAACGTAATTTTCTTGAGTTTCCGTCGAATTACCCACTAGTGAAAGACTTTAATTATGTACTTTAATCAATTTCATCTAGAATATTGTAAGATTTATCTAAAATTGTTATAATGAAAAATATAAAGAAGAATTGATCATAATAAAGTGGGGTATATTCTATTGAAGGGGATTCTGTGGTACCAGGGGAGACTGTCCGAAAACTAGCATAAGACAGTAAGAAAATTAGATAGTTGAATCATCTTTACGAGAGATATTTAATATAGAAATATGCCATATGTGCCTACTTTTAATAGAAATCAGATTATGATATACAAGAAGTTTCAAAAGAAGGAAGACCAGCATATGATCCTAAAAGTTTGTACAAGTTGTATTTATATGGTAGTCGTAATAGAATTCATTCCTCTCGAAAGTTAGCAAAAACTTGTAAAGAAAATTTAGAAGCAAAATGGATGATGGGTGGGGTGGAGCCGGATTTTCGTACCATATCAGATTTTAGAAAAGATAACCTTGATAGTATGAAGAAGTTTTCTATGAATTTAATCGACGGATATCGGGAGCAGTAGATTCTAATACACATCTCATTCGAGATTTTGCAATGACGAATCAAGTAACAGACCCTGGAATGTTGCATACTACTATGACAGGGATTCAAGAACAAACCCAGAGGGAATACAAGAAGTAGTGGCGGATAAAGGTTACCATAGTAGTGAAGATATGATAGCATGTTTAGAAAACGGAATCATTCCGCATGTTATAACGGATGATGGGAAAGATGGTTATGAACTAGAGTTATCATATGAAGTGGTAGAGAAAGTTGACACGACAAGTAGTAATCCAGAAGAGAAAAAGAAGCCAAAAGTAAGGAATAAAAAAATCAAAGTAGTGCAACTTTTCTTGAGACCAAATAGAGAGAAAATGGCACAGATGAACTTAGCAATTCATGGCATCGAAACTGATTTAGGTAAAAATCACGCTGATACGTTCTTTCATGATTTACACCCACAAGAACTAATAGAACTTGCTAGGAAGGACTTAGTAGAGGAAGAAGATTAGTTAGATACTCTTACCAGTGGCGAGAGAAATCAAGTAAAGTCACCATCGATAATATTAGGCGAATTCTTTCGAGTTTTTTTCATGGCTTGAAGATGAGTATTATATCGTAAAAAGCCCAGTTCGAAGGATACATAAAAGACAATGAGATTATATCATTGTGAGGTTTTCGGGCGGTCTGAGGGGGGATACAGTGGGGAAATATCTATAAAAATCTTAAGAAATATATTGAATAATAATGCGAAAAACATTATACTTGTGTAGAAATGAGAGAAAATGAAATATTATTCACAGGAACAGCTAAATCATTTTTGGGGGAATCAAAGGTGAAGCTCTACATGATAGCTAGAGGATATTCTTTTGATGTTATAACAGATATGGAACCACTATTGAGATTATTGATAATACCGAAAGAACAGAAGAATAAGAATTGGTAGAGTAGTTTAGTTGCACAATACAGGGAAATAGATTGCATTCTATGATGTGTAATGGTAGAATAGCAAAGGTAAATTTATAAGAGAAGAGAACAATGAGGTAAACAAATGATTCAATCAAGAACACATACTTGTAACGAACTTCGCATAGCAGACTGTGGACAAACCGTAACCATTGTTGGTTGGTACGATAATATTAGAAAGATTAGCAAGAATCTAGGATTCCTAGTTATGCGAGATTTCTATGGCACGACCCAAGTAATCATAGAGACAGAAGAGATGATGGATATAGTGGACAGCGTGAATAAGGAAACTACTTTTCAGATAGAAGGCGTAGTGAGAGAGCGTTCGAGCAAGAATATGGCAATGGAAACAGGAGAAATTGAAGTGGTTCCTTCTTCGATTACTATTTTAGGAAAGTGTATCCACAATGCCCTACCATTTGAGATTCGACAATCTAAAGAGGCAGATGAGAATTTCCGTTTGAAATATCGTTACTTAGATCTAAGAAATCCAGTGGTAAAAGATAAGATTATCCTACGCAGCCAGATTGTATCAGACCTTAGAAAACGTATGACAGATATGAACTTCATGGAGATTACTACACCGATTCTTACGTGTTCTTCCCCAGAAGGTGCAAGAGATTATTTAGTTCCTGCTAGAAATCATCCAGGTAAATTCTACGCACTGCCACAAGCACCACAACAATTTAAGCAGATTTTAATGGCATCGGGATTCGATCGCTATTTTCAAATTGCACCTTGCTTCCGTGACGAGGATGCAAGAGCAGACCGTTCACCAGGAGAGTTCTATCAATTAGATATGGAGATGGCATTTGCAAGTCAAGAAGATGTATTTGCAGTAATAGAAGAATTACTACCTCCAGTATTTGAACAATTTGGTACTTACCAAACAGCTTCCAAAGCACCATTTACAAGAATTCCTTATTTAGAATCTTTAGAAAAGTATGGTTCTGATAAGCCAGATCTTAGAATTGACCTTGTAGTAAGTAATGTAACGGAATTACTAGGTGATTGTGGATTTGAACCGTTCCAAGGCAATACCATTAAGGCAGTGGTAACGGATGGATATACCGCTACTAGAAAAGAAATTGATAAGTTGTGTGCAGATGTAGAAATCGAAACAGCCAATAAGGTGTATTGGTTCCGTGTAGATGAAAATGGAGAATTTGTGGGAGGCATCTCGAAATTCTTACAAGAGAGTAAATCCCAAATTATAGATACTTTACAACTAAAATCAGGAGATTTCGTTGGAGTCACAGCAGGTAGTAAGCTTGCAGCACAGAAAACTTCTGGTGTATTAAGAAGAATGCTGGGCATGCAATCAGAGGGACATTTTCAGAAAGATTGCTATGAATTCTGTTGGATCGTTGACTTTCCAATGTATGAAATGGGAGAAGAGTCAGGTGAATTAGAATTCTGTCACAACCCATTTTCTATGCCACAAGGTGGAGCTGAGGCACTTAACACCATGGAGCCATTAGATATTCTTGCCTATCAATACGACTTAGTATGCAATGGCGTAGAGTTATCTTCTGGAGCAGTTCGGAATCATAATCCAGAAGTGATGGTCAAGGCATTTAACTTAGTGGGACTTGGGGAAGAAGATGTGAAGGATAAGTTCCCTGCTATGTATAACGCATTTACCTATGGAGCACCTCCACATGCGGGAATTGCACCAGGAGTGGACCGAATGGTGATGTTGTTAGCAGGAGAAGAGAGTATTCGTGAGATTATTCCATTCCCAATGAATAAGCAAGCACAAGATATTATGATGGGAGCACCTGCAACAGTAGAAGAGAAGCAATTACAAGACGTTCATATTTCTATGGAGTTACCAGCGGAAGAATAAGATTACAATTCTTGGTAATACTAATACCAACAAGGGCTTACGAGCAGAAAGGTGGTATTAGATGATTCAAGATGATACAATTAAATTACTTAGAGAGTGCGATGCAGGGATTAAAATGGGAGTTACTTCCATTGATGAGGTGTTAGATAAGATTCACGACAAGAATATGGCGGGAGAACTTAAGAAGGCCATGGACGATCATGAGCAATTAGGGGAAAAGGCAACAGCCCTACTCCATGAATACCATGACCAAGGGAAAGAACCAAGCGCCGTATCGAAATCCATGTCTTGGATGAAGAGCAATATGATGATGGCAATGGATCATGCAGGCCATGAGCAAACTGCAGCAGACCTTATTACAGATGGTTGTAATATGGGCATCAAATCCCTCAGTCGTTACCTTAACCAATACCAGGCGGCGGACAAACAGTCTAAGGACATTGCTAAGAAATTAATTACAATTGAAGAAGATTTAACCGTTCATATGAGACCCTATCTATAGGTTTTCACGGTAATGGAATTGCAGTAGGGTTTACGCTCTACTGCAATTTTATAGTTCAATTTATTGATGTAAATCAGTGAATTGGTACTTTTTCTGCGCGGCTTTGCATATAGTAATAGATGGAAAGTTACTTTTGAGGCAGAAAAGGAGACAGACATGAAGAGAGAAATACATACCTTACTACTTTTGATAAGCTTAATAACTGTTATGGTAATAACACCGTTCCTAGTTGGAACAACGAATCAACCACAATTGCACTCAGTGGAGGAAATCTTTGGCTTCATACAAAGTGTTGCATCAAGTGTAGCGGAACTTTTGTGGGCAATAAAGTAAATTGACAGTTGATACAAAGAGTGCTATTATCTAGTGTAGTTAGAAGGTGCTAACTACATAAGAAAGGCATAAGGTAATCACATGGTCAAAATTGATATTATATCTGGCTTTTTAGGAGCGGGAAAGACAACTTTAATACGAAAATTAATTCAACAAGGATTTCAAGGAGAGAAAGTCGTACTCATAGAGAATGAATTTGGTGAAATTGGCATTGATGGCGGATTCTTACAAGAAGTAGGAGTAGAAATCCGAGAAATGAACTCTGGTTGCATTTGTTGTTCTTTAGTGGGGGATTTTGAAGAATCACTGAAAGAAGTAATTACAACGTATACACCTGAGAGAATTATTATTGAACCATCTGGTGTTGGGAAGTTATCCGATGTAATCAAAGCAGTAGAATCCGTTACTTCTCAAGGAGAAGTGGAACTGAATAATAAAATTACTGTAGTGAATGCAGCAAAGTGTAATATGTATATGAAGAACTTTGGAGAGTTCTTCCTGAATCAAGTAGAGCACGCAGATTCAATCGTACTGAGCCGCACAGGTGGAATGACAGATGGGATGTTGGACGAGGTAGTTGACCAATTGCGTGTGCATAATCACCATGGAACCATGATTACTACACCATGGGAACAGCTAGATGGAGCAGATATGTTGGCATCCATGGAGCATCAACATACCCTGGAAGAATCTATGAGAGCAGAATTGCACCATGACCATGAACATGGGGAACATTGTGGTTGCGGAGGACACGAACATGACCACCACCATGAACATGGGGAACACTG
>JAWXVE010000099.1:0-5075 GCA_044425575.1 Eubacteriales bacterium
TATCAAGCATACCTAGATGGAGTTGTCGGATCTTCTCAGGATTATCAATTTTCTGATAGTTATTGCCTAGAAAGTGGACACACTACGTATTGGAAATTGACTGGAGATTTTGACAAGGATTACTCTTATGAAATTATTCAGACTTCAGGAATGAACAGTAGTTATCTTGATAGTGAGTATGTGTATTGTGAGAAGAACGGGGAACTCTATATAGCATGGGAGATAACAGATTTATATACCATAGAAGAGATAGAATTTGCGCTGTATTGTGATGTTACGCATAATACAGAAATAGATGGAGTAACTGTAAGTGAAAGAGATAGACCAGCATATATTACCTTACCAGAGTCTACTTATGCAGATTATCAATTCTATGAAGAGATGGAGTCGCAAGAAACAGTTACAGAGGAAGAAGTCAGTGCATATGAATATGCGATAATGGAAGAGAAATTAAATGAGTTGATGGAATTATATGGAGAAGATTTTATAACAGAATTATCGATGGTTGCGGGTGAGTTTGAAACGGAAGAAGAATTCTTTGCTTGGCTTATGGAGAATTATTAAGAAGGAAAAGAAGGAGAGGTAGATGGGAGAATCCTACTAGAAATAGTAGGATTCTATTCATCGAAGTCATCTACATGAAGTAATGGTAGATTCATGCGAACGGTGGTTCCCTCACCCTCAACGGAGTCGATTACTAGTTCGTATGCATCTCCAAAGATAAAGGATAGTCGCCGTTGGATATTAATAAGAGCAATATGCTCGATACCTTTCTCAGAAAATGGTTGGTAACGCGAAAGCTTTAGTTGATATCGGAGTGCCTCGAGTGTGTCTGGAGACATTCCTACACCATTGTCTTGGATTGTAATGATTAGCTCCTGGTCAATTACTTGGGTCTTGATAATGAGAACTCCTTGCTCTACCAATGCTGTTCCATGAACGAGTGCATTTTCAATAATTGGTTGAAGTAACATACGTGGAAGCATTAAATCATCGGTTTCGCTATCGAGTTCATAGACACAAGTAATGGAGTTCGCATATTTTAGTTTCATGATATCAATATATAATTCTAGAATATGTAGTTCTTCCACTGCATTGATATAATCCTGGGCATTATTAGCATAGCGGAGAATCAGTGCAAGAGAAGTACACATTTCGCCTGATTTTTTATTATCGCCAAGTTCGTTTAACCGTTTGATAGCAGCGATAGTATTTACAATAAAGTGAACGTTAATTTGTTTCTTTAAGAAATCAATGTCTAACTGTTGTTTTTCAATTAATGCATTTTGTGTCTGGTATTGCATATGTAAGAGGGTTTTAGCGTTATCATCTAACTGTTCAATCATGGAATTCACTTCTGTAATCAGTTTATCAAAATCAGATTCTCCAGTTAGATCGATTAGATGGTCATTATTATCACTTGTAACACTCTTTACATTATCAATTACCGTAATCATTGGTTTAAAGAAAATTTTATTTAGTTGTTGGTAAAATAAAGTAATGATAGCTAATAATGCAAGAATTGCAATCATCATAAATAACACAAAGCTTTCTCGCGTTTGGGATATGAAATCATTCTTAGTAGTAACGATAATCTCGAATTCGGTGTACCCGATTTGCTTTTTGGTATATACTTCAGAATCTTTTTCTAGTGTATCTATATCAATGATATCGCCATCTGGAATATTAGAAGCAATTACCTGACTGTTAGCAAGAAGTAGAACTTGAATAGAATCTCTGTTATCAAAATTTTCGAATAAATCAACTAAATCAGAGGTTTGAATTAGAAAAACAAGTGAACCAAGCTGTGTTCCACCGTTATATATATCGGAGACATAGGCTATATAACTATCATTTGCTAACTCTAAAGCGAGATGATTCTGATTGGTCTGCGATAATAGGATTGCAATTCTATCACAGTAAGTATTGCCAAGGGTGCCTCGAAATCTATAGTAATGAGCATTGGTATCATACAAAATAATATTATTCACGAGCCCATCGGATTGATAAAGTGAATTTAAATCCGCTTTCAATTCTTCGGCTAGGCGGTGGTATGTCAATGCATCTTCTTCTACTAGAAGTGACTTGACACTTGCATTATTAGAAAAAGTAATCGCAGCATACTCTAGATTATCAAACGTATTTTCAATGGTAATAATCATACTTTCTGATACTTGCTCTACATAGTTGGTATTGGTATCTATTAGATTGTTCAATACATTGATATAGAAGAACGAAAAGCATAAAAGGATAGCAATACTTAGAATAGAAAATAGAATAAGCACTTTTTTTTGTATCATTGTTTCTTTCATAAGATGCCTCCTTTTTAGTAGTCGTAAATGTATATCTGTATTATAATGGATTTAACACTATAATAGAGTAAAAAAGTTTGGAAAATATTAAGGAAAAGTTGTATTATTTTAAGATATGACAAAAGTAAAAGAAAAGAAAGAGATACGTATGGAGAAAAAGGGTAAAAAATTAAAAGTATTAGGAGTAATTCTAATTGTATTATTCGTGCTACTCGGCATGTGTATCGTAATAATACGTGGGAATGGATTCCGAGGAAAAGAAGAAAGCGTTCTTAAGATAGCAGTACCATATGATAGTACCTATACGGAATTTGGAGATAGTTATTATGTGGAATGGTTAGAGGAAGAAAGTGGCTATCAAATAGAAATAGAATATATTTCAGAAACGTATACTACCGATTATCTTACCATGTTGTTTTCCAGTACCGTCAGTGATGTGGATGCTGTATTTTTTTCAAATAACAACGCACCAACGGCTGAAGAACTGGAGTACTATATAGAATGCGATTATTTATTAGCATTGAATGAGTACATAGAGGAAGGAAGCAATATCGGAGAAGTGATAGAAGACTTTTCTGATTATAATTTGAAAAATGTATTACAAAATGAAGATGGAAATATTTATTATATGCCATCCCTAACGTTATCAGAGACCCAGTGTTATCTACAAACAGCTTGGATGAACGTAGAGTGGTTAGAGGAGTTGGGGCTTTCCATTCCTACGAATACAGAAGAATTGAAAATAGTGCTTCAAGCGTTTGTAGATATGGATGATAATGCAGTACCTTTAATTGGAAGTATGGAGACGGAAAATACATTTGTTTGCAACTTTTTAATGAATTCTTTTACAACATGTGATCCTTTTAATTATTATTTCGCATTGGATAACCAAGGGGAAATCTATTATCCACCAACGACACAAGAATGGAGAGAAGGACTTCAATATTGTAATGAACTCTATGAAGAAGGTTTATTAGTAGAGGAGAACTTTACCTTCAATGAAGATGAATTATACGCAATATGCAATGACCCTCTTAATGTCGTTGGAATGTTCTTGGCAAAAGAAATCGAAGATGTAATTTATGACGAATCGCCTCAGTTATTGAGCTATTTCCTAGTCGTTCCCCCTTTAAATGATGTAGGGACTGTTACGCTAGAAGCACAACTTCCAGAGGTAGGCGGAATTGTTTTACAGGCATCGAATCATCAAAAAGAAGCGTTTGAAGTATTAGATCTTATGTGTAGTGAAGAAGCGTATTTAATCAGTCACTTTGGAGAATATCAAGTAGATTGGGAATACTCATCTAGTTCGGACATTAGTGTATTGGGGTATCCAGCGGAAATTACTATGATTAGCTCGAATATGTTAAAGAGAAATCCAAGCGATGCTACCGTACTAGGACCATATATAACAGATGTATATACTGCTGATCGTGTAGCATGGGTTGGATACCAGGTAAATCAGAGTGAATATTTACAAGCACGAGCATATCGTACCTATCAGAATTATGAGCCAGAGTATATATTAGATTTTATAGCGTATACAGATAATGATATAGAAATCGAAGAGTTTGAAAGGTTGGCATCGTATATCAAATCCAATATGGTGGAATTTATTCGAGGAACCAAAGAGGTTAGCGATGAAGAAGTATGGCAAGAATATTTGGATGGAATAGAAAAGGCAGGAACATATATATGGGAATAAAAAAAATTATTGCAATAGGATGCTTAACGGGATTGCTATCATTTATGCTTAATGGATGTGGGATACATACAACGGAACAAGCAATGGATGACTGGTATGAGACAGCTAATTTAGAGAGCGAGGAAACAGCAGAAGAATTATATGAAAAAGCATTGGAAGAAAATATTCTCATCGTATATAGTACGACAACAAGAATTTATGATGTGAAGGATACATTTGAAGCGCAATATCCAGGACTAACAGTGGAGATATACGATGTGCGAGCATATGATTTAGTGGAAGCATTGTTGGAAGGGTACGAACAAGGAGAAATATTATGTGATATTATCATTTGTTCAGATGATAATGGAAGTTTGGTAGAAGAATTACTTCCTAAGAAAATTATCAATAAATATGTACCTTACGATATAGAACCATATATCATGGAAGAAGCAAATACCGAATTACTTAGTTTCGTAGGGGAAGCAGAGCAGCTTTTTTATAATGCAGAAGTATACGATGAGTGTCCAGTTAGCAATTGGTGGGAATTAACAGAAGAAAAATGGCGTGGGAACGTGTATATGAACAGTCCACTTCGTTCCCATCCAGCCTATGGGTTATTAGATGCAGTACTTACCAATGAAGCAGGCATGGAAGCAGCCTATGCATCTTATTATGGAGAAGAACTAGACGTACCAGAAGGCAGTAGTGCAGGAGAGATTTTCTGGGAACGACTAGTGGCAAACGACCTACAATTTACTACAAGTTCCAATGAAATCGTAGAGATTATCGGCTCTTCCACAAGTGATAATCCACCAGTAGGATTCATGATATCTAGCAAGATTAGAAGAACGGAGATAGGATTACAAGTAGCGGCTGCCTATGACGTATTACCGTGCGACGGGGTGTATACGACTAACACAGTATCTATTGCAGGTGGCAGCGAAAACGTGAATACTGCGAAGTTGTTTGTACGTTGGCTGTTAGGAGAAACAGATGGTACTGGCGCAGGTGCAGAACCATACTTATTAGAAGGAACATGGTCGGTGAGAAATGATATAGAAAGTTTATCTGCGGTA
>JAWXVE010000100.1:0-4952 GCA_044425575.1 Eubacteriales bacterium
CTGCATCCCACTGTTCTACTGTTGTGTAGCCAAGTGCGTCATGTCCTAGTGAAACTACTGCTTTTTTCTTATTCATATTCCCTCTCATTCTGAAGCGACTATGCTTCTGTACCGGTAACGTGGTATGACGAGCTACATATGGTACAACTATGGTATTCTTTTCCTTATTATGAAAATATGCTCTATTATAGCAAAAGTGCCTAGAAATGTATAGCAAAAATACCTTGATAATCAAGATGACATACAGTATGATAAAATCTACTATAAAATACAAATAGAAAGAATAAAAGAGGTAATATATGCGTAAAGTATATGAAACAGTAACAGAAGTAATTGGAGAAACACCCATTTTAGTAATGAACGGAATTGGAGAAGAACTTCAATTACAAGGAACTATTTATGGAAAGCTTGAATATCTAAACCCATCTGGGAGTGTGAAGGATCGCATTGCTCGCAGTATGATTGAAGATGCCAAAGAGCGAGGTGTCTTAAAGGATGGAGGAACAATTATTGAACCAACTAGTGGTAATACTGGAATTGGAATAGCAAGTATAGGAGCAGCACAAGGGTATCGCACCATCCTTACTTTACCTGAGACTATGAGTGTGGAAAGAAGGAATTTGTTAAAAGCTTATGGGGCAGAGCTTGTATTAACAGATGGTAAATTAGGTATGGGAGGAGCGATTGCTCGTGCCAAAGAATTGCAAGAGGAAATATCGGGTTCCATTATCCTAGGACAATTTGATAATCAAGCAAATGCTAAGGCACATTATGAAACTACTGGACCTGAAATTTATGAGGATATGAATGGTGAAATTGATTATTTGGTGGCTGGAATTGGAACAGGTGGTACCATCACAGGAACGGGCAAGTATTTAAAAGAACACAATCCTAATATTAAAATAGTAGGAGTAGAACCAACTGATTCTCCAGTGTTATCTCAAGGAACAAAAGGCCCTCATGGGATTCAAGGGATTGGAGCAGGTTTTATCCCAGACGTATTAGACACAACAATTTATGATGAAATCATTACAATAGAAAAAGAAGATGCTTTTGCTATGGGGCGCATGATTGCCACAAAGGAAGGTATTTTAGTGGGAATATCTTCTGGGGCTGCTGTTCACGCAGCGGTGGAATTAGCAAAACGAAAAGAAAATGCAGGTAAGAATATTGTTGTTATATTGCCGGATTCTGGTGACCGATACTTATCAACCCCAATGTTTCAAGAAATGTAAAATTGTATTTTACACAATCTTTTCAAACCCATGCTATTTTCTAAGTAGGCGGTAAGTTACAATCAGAGAGTAAAATAACTTACAGAATAAAAGGAGAATAGTTATGAAGAAAATAACAGCATTAGCACTGTGTCTAACAATGACAGCTGCAATCTTAACAGGATGTGGTACATCGGAGTCAACAACTGCTACAGCAGATGTAGTAACAGAAGAAGTAGTAACAACAGAGGAAGAAGTAGTAGAAGAAGAAGCAACTGCTTCAGGTCTTATTACAGTTCTTACAAGAGAAGATGGTTCAGGCACAAGAGGAGCATTTACTGAAATCACAGGAGTACACGATGGTGACAATGATAACACTACAGTAGAAGCATCGGTACAAGATAGCACTGGTAAAGTAATGACAGCAGTAGCAGCTGATCCACAAGCAATTGGCTATATTTCATTAGGTTCACTTGATGAAAGTGTAAAAGCAGTCACAGTAGAAGGCGTAGAAGCTACAATAGATACAATTTTAGATGGTTCTTATGCAGTAGCAAGACCGTTTAACATTGCAACTCTTACAGGAGCAGAATTAAATCCAGTAGCACAAGAATTACTTGATTTTATCTTTACTCAAGAAGGGCAAGACATTGTAGCAGCAGAAGGTTGTATTCCGGTATCAGTTACTACAACTGACTTTGTATCAGAACAACCTAGCGGAACAATTACAGTAGGCGGATCTACTTCTGTATATCCAGTAATGGAAGTAATCGTAGAGGCGTACTTAGAACTTAACCCAAATGCAACAATTAATATTGAAGGTGTTGGTTCTTCTTCAGGAATGAATGGAGCCACAGAAGGAACGTTCGATATTGGTATGGCAAGTCGTGAAATGAAAGATTCTGAACTAGAAACTTTAACAGGATACGTAATGGCAAAAGATGGTATTGCAGTAATTGTTAACAATGCAAACCCACTTACGGACTTAACATTAGATCAAATCAAAAGCATCTATACTGGTGAAGTAACAGATTACTCGGAATTATACTAAGCAAGAATTGACTAACGAGGGCTCCTGTAGGAGCCTTCTTTTGGGAAAGGGTAGTAATTACTATGATACGTGAAAAAGGGAAAGAGGGAATCTATGAGTGTCTATTTCTAATAGTCGCATCGATTTCAATTATTTGCGTTTTGGTCATTTGTGTATTTTTATTTGGAAAGGGACTTCCTTTTATTAAAGAAATTGGAGTATTTGACTTTTTATTAGGTACTGAATGGAAACCAACCAATGAGAGTAATCCGTCATTTGGAATCTTTCCGATGATTTTAGGAAGTATTTATATTACAACGGGCGCCATTTTGGTGGGTGTTCCTATTGGAATATTTACAGCTGTTTTTATGACAAAATATTGTCCAGCTGGTTTTTATAAAGTAATCAAACCTGTTATTGATTTAATGGCAGGAATTCCTTCTATTATTTATGGATTTTTTGGAATGACTGTTCTAGTTCCATTTATTCGAGATACCTTTAATGGATTTGGTGTTAAGGCATTGCAAACAACTGGACTCAGTATATTTACTGCATCCTTATTATTAGGATTTATGATTCTGCCAACTATTATTAGCTTAAGTGAAAGTGCCATACGAGCGGTACCTGACCAATACTATGAAGGGGCAAGGGCATTAGGGGCAACCCATGAATATGCAACCTTCCAAATTGTTCTGCCAGCTGCAAAATCGGGTGTGTTAGCATCTGTTGTGCTTGGAATTGGTCGTGCTATTGGAGAAACCATGGCAGTTATTATGGTTGCAGGTAATCAAGCACGTGTTACAACGAATATGTTGGCGGGAATTCGTACTTTAACAGCCAATGTAGTGATTGAAATGAAATACGCAACAGGACAGCATGAAGAAGCACTAATTGCTACAGGAGTAGTTCTGTTTGTCTTTATATTAATTATTAATCTTTGCTTTTCCATTGTTAAGAGAAAGGTTGGAAATTAAATGAAAAAAGGAAGTTTATTAAAAATACTTGTATATGCGGCAGCATTCTTTACCATAACAATTGTGCTTTTTGTCATTGGATATATTATGGTAAAAGGACTTCCACAAATCGCAACAGAAATCGGAAAATTATTTGCAGGAGAGGACTCTCTCTTTCAGTTAAAATATAATTCGCGAAATGTATCATTAGTGCCAGCAGTGGCAAATACCTTGATTATGATTGGGATTTCTCTAACCATATCAGCTTTTCTGGGAATTTCCACAGCTATTTATCTAGTTGAATACGCGAAAACGGGGAATAAATTCGTAGAAATTATACGTATTACATCAGAAACATTATCGGGTATTCCTTCTATTATTTATGGACTTTTTGGTATGTTATTCTTTGTAACATATGTGGGACTTGGATTTTCCTTGATTTCTGGTATTTTGACCATATCGATTATGATATTGCCACTTATCATTCGTTCTACAGAAGAGGCACTTAAGGCAGTGCCAACAAGTTATCGAGAAGCAAGTTATGGACTTGGAGCAGCAAAACTTCGGACCATCTGCGTCATTATTCTACCTTCGGCTATGAATGGAATCTTAGCAGGAATTATCTTGGCCATTGGGCGTGTAATTGGAGAAACGGCAGCTTTACTATATACATCAGGCACTACAACGAATATTGCAACGAACCCCATTGAAAGTGGTGGTAGAACTTTATCGGTACATATGTATATGTTAACAAGTGAAGGAACCCATTTTGATCAGGCCTATGCCACTGCGGCAGTATTGTTGTTAGTTGTGGTAGGGATTAACACTATATCGTATGCATTGGCAAAACGACTTACAAAAGGAAAATAAGGAAAGTGATGGTTATTACTATGAAATTTGAAATTAAAGACGCCAACTTATATTATGGAGATTTTCAAGCATTAAAAAATATTGACTTAGAACTACCTGCAAATGAAATTACGGCTTTTATTGGTCCTTCAGGATGTGGGAAATCTACCTTGTTAAAAAGCTTGAATCGTATGAATGACCTAGTGGAAGGGTGTAAAATTACAGGAGAATTTCTGCTAGATGGGAAGAATATCTATGGAAAAGACATGGATATTAACTTGTTACGAAAAAGAGTAGGTATGGTATTCCAAAAACCAAATCCATTTCCAATGAGTATCTATGATAACATTGCATATGGGCCAAGAACCCATGGTGTAAAAAACAAAGGGGACTTAGACGGTATTGTGGAAAAAGCTTTAAGAAACGCGGCAATTTGGGACGAATGTAAGGAGCGACTCAAGAAATCAGCCCTTGGATTATCGGGTGGACAACAACAACGACTCTGCATTGCTAGGGCACTTGCAGTGCAGCCAGAAGTGATTTTGATGGATGAACCAACATCAGCATTAGATCCAATTTCTACTGCAAAGATTGAAGACCTTGCTATTGAATTAAAAGAGAAGTACACCATTATTATGGTTACACATAATATGCAGCAAGCATTACGAATCTCGGATAATACAGCTTTCTTCTTATTGGGAGAAGTGATTGAATATAACTTAACCAAAGAATTATTCTCAGCACCATCTAATCAGAAAACGGAAGATTATATTACAGGGCGTTTTGGATAAAGAGTTATGCTATACGGATATACGTGAACCAGCCAGTCATATCCTACTAAAGGACGCTTTCGCTCCGTGGAAATCGTAGCAGTACTAACCGCTTACAGAACAAGCGGTAAGTGCT
>JAWXVE010000024.1:0-29068 GCA_044425575.1 Eubacteriales bacterium
CACAACCATCTCTTACTGTCAACACTTTTTTTTACATTTTTTTCAAATTAATTCCACCGCTCGTTTCCAAACGGTGGAATCATATTATATCTCTATGAATTTGCTTTGTCAATAGTTTTTCCACTAGTTCTTATTTTTTATGTTTCTTTCTTCATCCGCCCAATTTTCATAGATATTACAATCATGCTAAGTCCATGCATAATAAGGCTAAATGCAATGTAGTATCCCACCGCCACTATAGTAAGAAGCGGATGTACTGCTGCAACAATACCTATTACAACAGAGCAAGCCCCTACTATAAATGTGCCCAACCCTTTTTTCATCGTTTGATAATTCTTAATACCCACAACACACTGAACAATACCAACTGCCACTACAGAACCTGCAATCATATAAATCATCAGAATGTCGGTTAATAATCTCTGTAAATCACAAAACAAAATAATTAAACCTGTAATGGCTGCCAACGCTCCAAGTAGAACTTTCCATACTGCCTTCTTTTCCTTCTTGAGACTTACTATTAATAATGTTAAACCATCTGCAAACAAAACCATTCCCACTAACCAACCAATCACCAAAAAGGATTGAACTGGCACACATAGTGCATAAATACCAATCAGTACTGTAAGCACTCCAAAAATTATACCCGCTACTTTCATCTTCTGCCTCCTTCGCTACGTGCATTCTCCCTACTCGTTAATAATTTCTTCTTTTATTGGACTCGCCAAAACCTTACTGCCAATTGTGGTTGCCACAAAGCACCATACTAGTAATTGTGCTGGAAAGCAGATTAATAATAGCATCGTTACCGCCAACCCAATAGCACAAGCCAACGATAACACCCGTCAATCCAGCTTCAGGTCCAATACTGGCACCTAACAAAAGAGGCAATAATGCTGCAATTAACATAGAAAGCATATTTTTATATTCATATCGGTGATTCTCTTTTACTTGTCCAAGTACTGCGTCTAACTCCTCTGGCAAATCGCCATACTTCTTTCGGAAGAGACCGATAATTAATCCTCCTACTGTACATACAATAATTGTATAATAAGGAATGTTCATCAACTCTGGTATAGTATCCCATATCAATGTAATCCCTGCACTCATTATTTTTAAGAAAGCCCACAAAATAAATCCAATACCTCCACCTAATATGACACACATTCCTAAATATTTGATTTCATTTTTCTTTTGTACGTTCATATAATATCCCATCTTTCTTGTTGGCCATAACAGTAATACTCGTTCCGTTACCTTATCATATCACAGTTGTGCGAATTTTCAATCTACTTTTTATTTCCGTAGGTATTGCGCCACTGTAAGCCCAAGGAGACAAGGCACGCAAACAATATACTGTTAAACTTGAAAGATTTTCTATTATTGGATATAATGATGTTGGAGTCAAAAGGTATTTCGAACTTAGGGATTGATGGAATGCGAACCTTTTACAGAAAGAGAAGAATATAGTTATGAGAAAATTGCGTATACTGAAAGATATTTTAATCAACACACATGCTGATAAGATGTTACTTAGCTTTTTACTATTTATCTTACTAGACGCCTTGGTGATTTGTTGGTGCGAGCCATCTTTTCACACTTATGGCGATGCACTCTGGTACTGCTATGCTGTAATTACCACGATTGGTTTTGGCGATTTAGTGGTTACTACCTTTCTGGGCAAAGTACTTACTGTCATCTTAAGTGCCTATGCCATTCTTGTAATTGGAATTGTAACTGGTATTATTGTGAATTTCTATACAGAGCTATTGAAACTACAAAAAGAAACAAATCTTTCGACCTTTTTAGATAAAGCAGAGCACTTATCTGACCTCAATAAGGAAGAGTTAGATGAGTTATCCCAAAACATTGCTAAGTATCGCTGGAGAAATTAGTTCTTCTTATATAATAGGAAGTGTCCAATATTCCTTATTATATAAGATTCAACTTGTTAGAATAAACTTTTAAACCAAATTTCAAAATAATTATTCTGAGTAAGGAGAAGCAAAAACTCACTTCTTGCCACATTAGATGCCACATATCTGGCTACTGCCGTCCCTTGCATTGCTGATATTAACAGCAAGATAATCCATGTATATAACACTCCTTTAAACAAACCGATTACAACGCCTAGAGCCTTATTTAAAAATTTAATCAATGCCAGTTTACTAACTAATCGCATAGGTACTAATATAACTTTGCCCACTTTAATAAGAAACATAATAATCACAAATACAACGAGTGCAATTACTAGAAACAGATAATTCTGTTCTTTAATCTGCCTTGCTGTATATATAACTAAACCGATTAATCCTATGCCAATCACAACGGCCAAAAAACTAGTCAATTCACTCATCAGTCCACACTGATAACCCTTGATGGCCATAAACAGTAATGCGAAAACCACTATAATTAACGTATAATTTAATCCTAATATAAATTCCATCATCTTTTGTTACCTCAATTCTATAATTTCCATGCCGGTTTCATATATTATAATAAACTGATTGCGCTTGCTAGTGCATAGCACTTTACTAATCTGTGTCCCCATCTGTTCTTCATAAATTAATTGTCCATCTATTCTATAAATCGATAACTGATTTTCACTGTAAATGATAACTTGATCATCCTGAATTAGAATCTCACTATAATAATCATCAAATTGAATATTCCCAACTAATGATGCTTTCGTGTTATACAATGATAAATTATACTTAACAGAAGAATCATTACTATAGAAGAGTAATCCAATATATTCATCCGAATATGCAACACTTTGTATCTCTTCATTGATTAATGTCTCTGCTGTATGAAGCGGAATCTCCGTTCCCTCATAAATCATTAGTCGATTATCTGCAATAGCAACGATGGAACCGTTTTGTAAGAATTCTATAGCGGGTACAATGGCTTCTGTATAATCATACCCACTTACTAACATATCGCTCTTATTCTGTCCAACTTCACCAAAATTATAGAATGCAACTCTTGATTTTAATTCAATCCCATTAATTGTAATGAAGGAAACAGCCAATAACTTTGCATCATCTGATAAATCAATTTCTATGGGATACCCACTATCTTGCATAGTTGTCTTAAAATTTACCAGTTCTGTTCCAGTCACATCGTATAGGTAAATCCACGTAGTCGATCCATCTTCCAAAACAGCTGCCACTACACCATTTTCCGATACACAGAAATTCTTAATTGGCATTCCGGTTGTAATCTCTCCAAGTTCACTTTGGGAGTTCATAATATAAATTACTGTTCCATTATATTCTGTTATGGCAACAGTTTCCCCACATATGTCAATGATTGGTTCTTGTAACTCAAATGCACGATTCCAAATCAAACTACCTTTTTCACTAACGCAATTAGCCCCATCCTGGGTATAGGTTAATATAGAATCCCCTAACTTTGCCCAACTGGCATTCATGCTCTGGCTTGCTGAAATTTCCCCAATCACTTGTGAACTTTCATAAGTTTTAGACGCAACATGATTATATGTAACTACTCCAATCATCACAAATGCAATTATTCCCACAGCAACTGCTGCTATTTTTACTACTCTATGTGTTATAATCTTTTTTTTATAATCCAAATTGTGCATGCCTACTTTCTAAACTTCATATGGTATGATGCTTACAATTATCACCGTTTTTTATTTTACCATATTTCTCACCAAGGTAGAAGTATTTTTTGCCCAATTTGTATTTGATCGGGATTAGTTATCTGATTCAATTCGCAAATCGCTTCTATATATTCGTCGCTTTCATAATAATTGCGACATATTTGATGAAGGGTATCGCCGGCTTGCACTTCATGTATCCGGTCTTGTACAACACTCTGACCAGAAATATCTTCTAAGCCATCAGCGAATGATTCCTGTAATGCATCATCTCCTAGCACATGGGTTACCATGTCCTCTTCATCACTTAATTCATACATGTTCGAAACTTGTAACTCTCGCTCTAGTCTATCACTCTCAATTATAGCAGAAAGTTCATTCACAGCTTGTTCTACTCCTTGTAATTTCTCATAATTGTTCATCATGGAAATTCCAGTAGCCATAATTACAATCATAAGCACCATGCATACCATAGCTAAGTAGTTTCGCTGCTTGTTTTCTCTGGATTGCCTCTTTTGTTCTTGCATGAATTTACGAAATCTTCTTGTGGCCACATCCTCATCGCTATCGGTGAACTGCATGTGATGTTGTTGATTCCAATAAATCAAATATTGTTGCATTTCAATATTTTTATCGTAGAAAACCGTAAATTCAGGAAGCATACGCCAATGATTTTCACCATATGCAAAAATATGTTCCCAGTTTTCATCCTTATGCATATGCAACATGATTTTATCTTCTATGGCAAGAGCACCTTCCATATTGCTTCCAATCATCTCAGATGATACTCTATGGAAACTACTCTCTATGATTGCCCAACCTAATATTCTATAGTTGGGAAAATTACTTCTGCATGCTTCAAGGAGTTTCTCTTGTCCGTCCTGATTAAACAAGACCTCCCCCTCTTCTAGACTACAATTTCCTACTTCCAATGCTCCGTATATTCGATAGCAATAACCATGATCATCACACAATTGTTCTCCGACAAGAGCAATTACTTGGGAAAATGGTTCTTCGTCCTTTGCTAATTGACGCAAAAAAGTAATCACGTAATCTTCTATCTCAATCTTGTTGTATTCATCCATTTCCATAACCCCTTTCTCTTATACTGTACTATAGCATAGGGGGCTGGACAAAATATGTCGCTTCCTGTTAGATCGCAATAGGATTATTTGACAAATTGCGACAATGTGATTTCTTCTATTGAGTGGTAAATCTATAACTAGTCACAGAATGGTATGGTTGCTGTGGCCCGCAAATTACATCAGGAAAATCATCTTCATTTATGGCATTTGGATAAAACTGCGTTTCAAAGCAAAAACCCATCTGCTTGCCATAAAGCCTTCCGGACTTCCCTACTTCTTCAGCAATAAAATTGCCCGTGTATAATTGTACACCTGGTAAATCTGTTTCCATTACCATCACTCTTCCACTAGAACAATCTAGTACATAACCAAATTCTTGTAAGGAGCCGTCTGCGTGATCAATGCAAAAGTTATGGTCGTATCCCGAACCAATTTGTATTTGCTCATGTTCACTATTTATTTCATCTCCTACTTTGTGCAGATTACGAAAGTCAAATGGGGTATTTTGTACGGATGCAATCTCGCCCGTTGGGATACAATCCGAATGTACTGGCGTATAATAACTGGCATGTAAGCATAAATTGTGATTCTCAATGCTACCACCACCGGACAAATTAAAATAGGTGTGATTCGTTAAATTCATAAGCGTATTCGCATCGCTTATTGCATCGTATGTAATAATCAGCGCATTGTCTTCTGTCAGGGTATATTTAGTGGTTATCTTTCTATTACCGGGAAATCCTAGTTCTCCATCCTTACAGTGAAGGGTTAAAAGTAGTTCATTATGACCTTCTTCTACCTCCCAGATTTGTTTATGAAAACCAAGTTCAAAATGACTATGCAAATTATTCCCATTTTCATTTGCATCTACTTGATAAGAGATACCATCGATGACAAATGTCGCTTTCCCAATGCGGTTTGCGCTAGGTCCAACGATTGCTCCAAAAAATCCAGGATTTTGTTCATATTCCAATAATGTATCATATCCAAGAACCACATCTTCCATCTTGCCGTTTACATCTGGTACTTCTAATCCCACAATAATCCCGCCATAATTAAGAATTTTTACAACCATGCCATTTTCATTAGCCATACGATACAGATTCACTTCTTGTCCGTATTGTGTCGTTCCAAATACTTGTTTTTCCATATGAATACCACGCCTTTCTTCTCAGCTTGCAAACTTCGCATAGAAGACACAAATTTGCGGTTAAAATCAAACTTCAACCTGATCTGCATTTTTACAATTCAACTCGTCCCTCTAATGCACGCAATAACGTCACTTCATCAATATATTCTAGATCTCCACCTACTGGTACGCCACTAGCAATTCTACTTACTTTAATACCAGTTGGCTTAATTAATTTGCTCAAATACATAGCGGTGGTCTCTCCCTCTAAACTAGAGTTTGTTGCAATAATCACTTCATCGCAATCATTTCTAAGACGTTCAATTAATTCTTTTAACTTAATATCATTAGGTCCAATGCCAATACTAGGAGAAATCGCACCTTGTAACACATGATAAACGCCCTCATATCGATTGGTCTTTTCATATGCAATTAAATCTCTTGTATTCTCCACAACCATAATTGTCTTCTGATCTCTTTGTGGATTCTTACAAATATTACACAACGCATGGTCCGTCAAAGTATAGCATTGTTCACAATAGCAGACATGCTCCTTAGCCTCTAAAATAGTTCTAGCAAACTTCTCCGCATGCCCTGGCGGCATATTAATGATATGAAATGCCAAGCGCTGTGCTGATTTCATACCAACTCCTGGCAACCCAGCAAGTTCATCAATTAAGTTATTAATATATCCGCTATATAGTTCCATTAGAAAGGAAATCCTCCCATTCCACCTGTCATTTTAGCCATAACCTCAGCATTTGCTTCTTCCGCAACTTTTAAAGCCTCATTCGTGGCTGCAACTACTAAATCCTGTAACATTTCAATATCATCTGGATCTACTACTTCTTCTGATAATGTTACCCGAAGAACTTCTTTCTTTCCACTAACTACAACTTCTACTGCACCTCCGCCTGCTTTTGCTGAAAACTCTTTAGTTTCTAGCTCTTTTTGGTTTTCCTCCATTTGACGTTGCATTCTCTGTGCTTGTTTCATTAAGTTATTCATATTCCCAGGCATTGCTCCTCCCCCTGGGTATCCTCCTCTTTTTGCCATTTCTTTCTCCTTTTCTAATTTATAATTTCAATCTCCATATGAATCAATTTCTCCAAGTCTGGATAATCTTGTTCAAACTTTCGCTCCCCTTGTCGTCTACGAACTTCAATTGGTATTTCTTTTTGCATTTCTAATGATAGAAATTCCTGCAAACGGTCTACATTCTCTCTGCGGTTGATAAAATAGTCCGATGATATCCCATCTTCTATTACAATGAGCAATACATTCTGATCATCTACTGAAATATTCGCATTGCTTAAATATTGTTTCATGGGGCTTGGCATCTTCATCACCAAATTCCCCCAACCACTGGCAACTTGTCGTATCTCAGCAGGTAATGCCTTTAATAAAGCCGCAACTTCCTCTGAATTCTTCTGGGTCTCTTGGTGTGGAATACTATCTTGTGAATGTACCATCTCACCAGAGATATGGCTTCCTGATTGCAGAATAAAATCACCCTTCTCTAGATGCTCTTCTAATTGCTTAATCCTTCCTACTAACGCATCGTATGTAGTTTCCATAGATGGTTTGCATAATTTAATCATGGTAGTTTCTAATAAAATCCTCTTCTGAGTAGCATACTTCATCTGAGTAGAGAGTTCAGAGAAAATGCGAATATAGCGGTACAACTCTTCTATTTCTATGGGTTCCACTAGTATATGCAACACTTGTATCTGCTCCACACTACGTTCTACAATATCTTCTAGCTTCTCTAACTGATCTTGACTAGACGTCTTAATCAATAAGATATTCCTTAAATACCACGTAAAATCACTAATAAATTGAACGTATTCACGCCCTTGCATGGTAATGTCTTCAATCATTTCAATTATATGAATAATCTGTTGGTTCATAATCGCCGTTATAAATTCATCAAAGACTTTCGTGTCTACAGCCCCCAATACTTCTAGCACATGTTCATAGGTTAGGACTTCATCATAATGAAATGCCAAGCACTGTTCCAATAAACTTAGTGCATCACGCATAGAGCCATCGCCCATTCTAGCCAAATAATGAATGGCTTTCTCTTCTACTTGCAATTGTTCAATATGAATCAATTCTTGTAATCGCTCTCCAATGACTTGATTTGTTATCCGCTTGAAATCGTACCGTTGACAACGTGATAAAATTGTAATAGGTATCTTATTAGCTTCTGTGGTTGCTAAAATAAAAATCGCATAAGAAGGCGGTTCTTCTAAGGTCTTTAATAGTGCATTAAATGCACCTATGGATAACATGTGAACCTCATCAATAATATATACTTTATATTTCGATTGGGCAGGTGAATACGATACTTTTTCCACAATGTCACGAATGTTATCCACTCCATTATTAGATGCCGCATCCATTTCAATTACATCTATACTTGCATTTACTGCAATGGCTTGACAACTGCCGCATACACCACAAGGATTTCCATTTTCTAATTGTTCACAATTGACTGTCTTTGCAAATATCTTTGCAATAGATGTTTTTCCCGTACCTCTAGTCCCACAAAATAAATAAGCATGGCCAATGCGATTGGTAATAATTTGATTTGATAATGTTGTTACAATATGTTCTTGTCCTTTTACTTCTTCAAAATTACTGGGACGGAATTTTCGATATAATGCCGTGTATGACATAGGAGTAACCATCACTTTCTGTAGCCTTACACTAGTCTCCGAAACAGATTCCTAGCATTTTGGCTTCCTGAATAATCGATGCATCTGCTGATAGGTATTTTAGCTTACCAGCCACCTCTTCTAAAGGAACATGCACAATTTCTCTATTTTGGATACCAATCATATATCCATATTGTTCATGAATAATTAATTTGGCGGCTTCTGAACCCAAACGTGAAGCAAATACACGATCGTATGCACATGGCGAACCACCTCGCTGTGTGTGACCTGGTACCGTTACTCGAACTTCTCGCTTAGATAATGCTTCAATGCGTGCTGCCACTTCATAGGATACAGATGGATACTTGGAGTTTTTTAATTTCTCTTTATATTCCTTCTTCGTTAAAGACGCGTCTTCCTTAGATATTGTTCCTTCCGCAACTGCTAAAATTGTAAACTTGCTACCATTTTTTGTACGCATATTAATTGCATCTACTACTTTGTGAATGTCGTAAGGAATCTCAGGAATCAAAATAATATCTGCCCCGCCTGCCATTCCTGCATTTAACGTTAACCAACCAACTTTATGTCCCATTACCTCTACAATAAATACACGTCCATGGGAAGAAGCCGTTGTATGGATGCAATCAATGGCATGTGTTGCAATGTTGACTGCACTTTGAAATCCAAATGTCATATCCGTTCCGAATAAATCATTATCAATAGTCTTTGGAAGCGTCACAACATTAATGCCTTCTTCTCTCAATAAATTTGCCGTTTTATGTGTTCCGTTTCCTCCCAGAATTACAAGACAATCTAGTTTCAAACGGTAGTAATTTTTCTTCATAGCCTCTATCTTGTCAATGCCATCCTCATCTGGTTGGCGAATCGTCTTATATGGTGTCCTAGAACTCCCCAAAATTGTACCACCTTGTGTTAGAATACCAGAAAAATCCGAATAATTAAGCATTCTAAAATTATTATAAATAAGCCCTCGATACCCTTCTAAAAATCCATAAATCTCAACACTTTCTAGAGAGTTCACTAAACTCTTTACCACTCCACGCATAGCTGCATTTAACGCCTGGCAATCGCCACCACTTGTTAGCATTCCTATTTTTTTCATCTTAATATCCATCCCTTTCTTAGTACTCATATTTTCTTAGTACTCATATTTTCATTATACTTCATTTATGTTCTGGGATACAATACCAAATTCTTGCAGTATATGGAAATTTTCTATACTGCAAGACATTTGTAAGCTAATAATTAGTAGTTTTCTTTACGCACTTCAAAGTAGCTTTGTGGGTGATTACAAACTGGACAAACATCTGGTGCTTTAGGCCCCATGACTAAATGACCACAATTGCGACATTCCCACATAGTCTCTTCGCTTTTTTCAAATACCCCTTGCATTTCCACATTGTTGAGCAATGCACGATATCGTTCTTCATGGGATTTTTCAATTTTACCTACTCCTCTGAATTTATCTGCAAGTTCTGGAAACCCTTCCTCTTCCGCTTCCTTTGCAAAGGTTTCATACATATCAATCCATTCGTAATTCTCACCATCTGCAGCATGCGCTAGATTTTGGGCTGTATTCCCTAGTTCCCCTAATTCTTTAAACCACATTTTAGCATGTTCTTTTTCATTCTCGGCAGTTTTTAAGAAGATTTCTGCGATTTGTTCATACCCTTCTTTTTTCGCTACAGAAGCAAAATATGTGTACTTATTTCTTGCTTGACTTTCTCCAGCAAAAGCTGACATTAGATTCTGTTCTGTTTTGGTTCCTTTATACGATTTTTTACTCATTTTAAAATCCTCCATTCTTCCTTATATTTATTGTTCTAACTATTAGTCTTACTCCTTTTATCTACCTTTATTCTCGTAATCGTGTTCGCCTAATACTACCAGCTGTATTGCACGATACAATACCGGGCATGAGTCCGCCATTCTAAAGCAGAACCGTTAAGCTTGCATGAGCAAACTAATAAGAAAGGAGATAATTGGTAACATATCTTGTCCCTTTCTATATTTGCTTAATGAGCTTGGTAATTTCACACAACTTATAAAACTTCTTGCGAAGAAATAAGCCACCAATTATATACATAACAATTGTTGCTATGAATCCAATGGTAGAAATCACTACACCGACAATACCATACCACTTCTTTGGTTTTTTCAAGATAATGGATACCGTACCAAATGCTGCGGCTACTACGTCAACTATTAATCCTACTATGGTAAATCCACTTAGAAAACCCATAACGGACAATACAAGCGATATGAGTCCAAGTGTATTCCCATTATTTGGTTCTTTCTCCGTCTGGATATCTGCTGTCATGTCACCGTCTAACACTTCCACTTCTACCACACTGTCCACTACCAATTCCTTATCTTGTTCCATTTGTGTTCTCCTTTGCTAATGTAAATGACTATTTTCCCACACCATTAATAATTCAATTGATAAATAATAACTGTACGAGGTGGTATGATTACGTGATCCTTTGTAATAATTCCATTTATATGTTTTTCATTATCTGTATTAATTACTTCCCGCCAGGAATTGTAATTCTGAATGTGCGGAAGTTCCACTCGGGCTGATTCCCAATGCATATTAAGTGCAATATAAATGACATCATCACTTTTATTATCTACTGTTCTTCCTGCAAACATCATTCCTAGGTAATGGGTATCATCAGGGCTCTGCTTCCATGGTTGCTTAGAATGTTCACTAATGGCAGGGAATCCTAATGAACAGACTGGCGTATCCCTCCTTAAGATTCCATGTGCTTTACGGAAAGCAATCATTTTCTTAAAGAACTGAAATAATTCTTTATTCTTCTCTAAAAGCGTCCAATCAAGCCAAGAGATTTTTGTATCTTGACAATAAGCGTTATTATTGCCGTGTTGGGTATTTCCAAATTCATCTCCTGCTAGAAACATAGGTACTCCACGACTGCACATTAATGTAACACAAGCATTCTTTACCATTTTCTTCCGTAGCGTGTTAATTTCTTCGTTATCTGTTTCACCTTCTATACCACAATTCCAACTTAAATTATTATTTTCACCATCTGTATTATTCCAACCGTTTTTCTCATTATGCTTTTCACTGTACGTATAAAGATCGTGTAAGGTAAATCCATCGTGACACGTAATAAAGTTTACAGATGCATTATGACCACCTCTTTGTTCTTGATCATATAAGTCCAGAGATCCGCCAATACGCTTGGCTGCATCAAACTTCTTATGATCTCCCTTTAGGAATGCACGAATATCGTCACGATATTTTCCATTCCATTCTGCCCATCGATTCCAAGATGGAAAACTTCCAACTTGATATAATCCTCCTGCATCCCATGCCTCAGCAATCAACTTTACGTTCCCAAGAATTGGATCAAATGCTAAAGATTGTAGAAGTGGTGGTTTGCTCATTGGGGAGCCATCTTCATTTCTCCCTAATATACTAGCTAAGTCAAATCGAAAACCATCTATTCGATACGCCGTAACCCAATACCGTAAACACTCAATAATCATCTGATGAACGATTGGATGGTTGCAATTTAAGGTATTACCACAACCGCTAAAATTATAATAGTGTCCATCCGGCGTTAGCAAATAGTAAATGTTGTTATCGATTCCTTTAAACGAGATGAATGGGCCATCCTCGTTGCCTTCTGCCGTATGATTAAATACAACATCCAAAAAGACTTCAATCCCATTTTCATTTAATAATTTAATAACTCTCTTTAGCTCATTCCCTTCCTTATTGTGCTCCACGGTAGAGGAGTAACTTGTATTAGGTGCAAAGAAACTCACTGGATTATATCCCCAATAATCTAAAAGGACTTCTCCATCGTGTTTTCTAATATCGCGTAATTCATCAAATTCAAAAATAGGCATAAACTCTACTGCTGTAATACCCAGCTCCTTTAAATATGGAATTTTCTCTTCTACACCTTTAAAGGTACCTGGACATAGTACTTCTGAAGATTGGTCTTTTGTAAATCCACGAACGTGTAATTCATAAATAATCAAATCATCCACAGGTGTTAATGGTTGTTTACAATTTTCCCAATCAAAATCATCTTTTACTACCCTCGCCTTATAGTGGGAACCAATATCCGGTTTAACGCCCCATTCCTTTTGCCCTGTAACTGCTTTCGCATAAGGGTCTAATAGAATATTATTTTTGTTAAATAAAATTCCTTTTTCCGGTTCGTATGGACCATCTAAACGGTAGGCATACTCAAACTCATCAATATTCAAATGGAATACAATCATGGAAAATACATTTCCAATCCGATAATGTGCTGGAAATGGAAGCACACTATGAGGTTCCTCTTCTCCACGTCTAAATAATAACAGTTCGCAACCATAGGCATAATGAGAGTGAATTGTAAAGTTAACTCCACCTTGGATTGCCGTTGCTCCATTAATTTCATAAAATCCTGGTCTTATTTCGTATCCGTTTAACGTATCTAGTGGTATTAAATGTTCTTCTAATCGTGATGTCATGGTTTTCTCCTATTCTTCCGCCTTAATCAACAGATTTCCTTACGTATTTGCCATAAACAAATTCCAGCTGTTACTGTGGCTACAAGTGTTCCTACTAAAAAAGTAATTGTATTCCCCATAAGCGTGAGACCTATGTCCGTTGAACTCAAACACACTGAGGTGCAGTTTGCAATCATGTGAAATAATATGGGCCACAGAATGGATCGATATTTCTCATAGATATATGCCATGGCAGCCCCCATGATTCCCGCATAAATAGCTTGTACTACGTTACCATGGTAGACTCCAAATATAGCCGATGATATTACAATTGCTACTGTTACATTACTATAATACCGCATTCTACGATATAATAACCCTCTAAATAGAAGTTCTTCTACAATGGGCACTAAAATTCCTACCACTAGTATTTGAACAAAAATAGTGGAACTATAAATGTTTTCTGCTATTTCTTCAAATTCAGGGAACAAGGTAGCTAGTCCACTTATGGTAATGATATTATTTAACGAAATACAATATGCAATGGCAAATAAGAGTAATCGAATCACCTTCCCAGGTGATTGATTCACAATGTGCGGCCACTCTTCCCATACTTGAATCTTCTTTCGATCATACTTCATAAGAAGTATCATAACAGGTAAGTTTGTCAGCGCTGCTACTGCCAGAATCAACATGGTATTGTCCGTAATGGATTGCGTATAATATCCCATATAAAGTTCTTCGTTACTACCCGCATATTCTAAGGCTTTGTACATATAATAAACTGCAATTGGCACTTGCACCACAAGTGTAATTACGTGATAATAGAGAAATGGACTGATACTCCTGTATAGTTTTACCCAAAGTGGTACTTTAGACTTATTCATCTCCATATCCATATTTTCCATATCTTCCTCATCATCTCCACATTCATCTTATTCAAAGATACAAGAATTCCCTTGATTTGTCAATTACAGAGCACCTTTATCCATCTGCTTCTAAGTCTATCACTACAATTTCAGGTACATTCATAAAGCGATATGGTATCTGGGTGACACCGATTCCTTTTGTCACATATAATTTTGTATTTCTTTCATTAGGAGCTTCAAAAAGTCCTTTTACATATTTAGTAGCACCTGTTGGCAATAATTGACTTGTTAATTTAGGAATATACACTTGGCCGCCGTGGGAGTGACCTGCTAAAATCAGATCCACTTTACTCCAATCCATTGCGTCACTTACATCCGGCTCGTGTATTACGATTAAATTGTAATAACTTTCCTCTAATGTAGAGGTATCTAAATCTGGTGTGCCTAGTAAATAATCATCCAATCCTCGAATGCACAGATTATATTCTTCTATATAAAAATCTTCATTAGTTAACAACAAAAATCCGCTTTCTGTCATTACTTCTTCGTAAACCTGATAACTACCACCCTTATCATGGTTCCCCCAAACGGCTATTTTACCCTCTGTTGCAGTAATTTCGCTCAGTTGTTCAATGATATACGCCTTGTCAATTAAATCCATGTCCCTCTGATATGAATCAAAAAAATCACCTGCAAATATAACAATATCTGGTTCTTGTTGGTTAATCTTAGCTACAATGGATTCTAATTTTGTTTGGTCATATAATTCCCCAATATGAGTATCTGCAAATAAAACAACTCTCATGTCTTTCTCTAGGCGTTCTGCTGCCATGACTTCTGTTACCACAATCAATGTATTCGGTTCTATGTATCTTGCGTAGACATATAATAAACCTACGCAAATCATTATAAAAAATCCTAACTTAAACGTACCTTTTATCAATCGTCCCATTCTTTTCATCTTCTACTTCCTGCTTATTTTCTTACACTACTGCGTTATCATACCACAATTATCTGACAAATGTGGGTCGCTTTTCTTAATATTTCATTAAATTTTAGTGAAAGCAAAGACAATCATAGCAATGCCTCCTACTAGAGAATAATCGAGACTGATTGTTTTCACAAGTATTCTTCCCATTCGCGTTCCAATTATTATAGCAATCATACCCACTAGCAAAGACAATATTCCAATTACAACGAAATCCACCGATAAAAATGCCGCTCCAAGCCCAATGCTAATACCATCCATGGATAGTGCAAGAGAAATAGACAAGGCCTCTTTTGCCGATAAAATCTTGTCATGATTGCGATCCCCATCTTGAAGTTTTGGGTTCGTCAAACTTTCCACGCATTTATACCCTCCTATTCCACACAAAATAAGAAAGGACAAGTAATGTGTCGCTTCTTCTGGTATCCATTGCTTTAAAAAGCTTCCAAAAAAAATAGCACTTAGCAATACAAGTGTAGCCGTAAGATTAAGAATGACATTGGATAAAAATGGGATTTCGATTCTCTGACTCCCATATAATACGCTAATGGTAAAAGTATCGATGGTTAAAGCTAATACAAAAATCAATTCATCTATATATTGTAATAAGATAACAGGCAACTAATTCACTCCTCTCTAACTTATTATATGTTAGAGAGGATGGCTTAGTTCCCTGCCAGCAATACTTCCTATAGGAATATGACATAGATAAAAATAAACGTAAGTCCAATACAAAACATAAATAATCCAAATGACAAACTCCGCCCAATTAAAGTGGAAAATTCTAATTGTTGATCCCATATAAATGCACATTTGTGCACGTAGGAAACTCTATTTTTCTTACCCTTATGAAAAAGAAAATCATAACATTCCAAGATACCATTTATAATAGTCCCCACCAAAAAAGTAATACTATTCCCTTCGTCTACTTCATATGGTAAAAGTCTATCTTTATAAAGAGTCTTGCGGAGTAAAATGACAAGACCATCTACTAAGCTATCTGCTATTCTTGCAATCACACCTCCTATAAATGGCAATGCATAAATGAGAAGTGGTTTATAGACCAAGTACTCTAAATCCAAATTTTTCGGCCACAATTCTTCATATACAAGAGGTTTTTTCAACGAAAACTTTCGTATTGCCACAATGTAAAGAATTATACCCACTGTAACACTAATCATCGCACCCTTTAGATTTGCAAAAGCAAAATAGTGCATGGACTCTTCCAACTCATGAACTTGGAAAAAAGATAATCCGTAATCAAGGATTGGATCTGTTACCAGAGTCGGAAGCATTCCCAGAACAGGAACGACACAGGCACTTACTAGAAATACAACAGTTGTTAAAGGATTCATATACACCTTCTTAGCTTGATATTCAGCTTGCAATAAATGATCTTCATTTCGCTCCCAGAAAATGGCAATATATATTTTGGTCATATAAGCAAATGTGATTCCTCCCGCTAATAGGAAATACCGCTCTGCCACTTGCACTGCTTCCATACCAGTCAGGTGATAACCTTCCAATAGGCTTTCATGTAGTAATGTTTTACTTAAGTACCCATTAAAAAGAGGAATACCTGTAATTCCTAGAGCACCTAGTAAAAATCCTAGGTGAAGAAGTTTTTTGCCTCGACCATACCCTTTCAATTCCTCTAAAGTTCCTTTGTGGGTATGCATCATGAGAATTCCTGCAAACATGAATAGGATTAATTTAAGAAGCGAATGATTCATCATATGTAACATAACACCTCTTGCAGCAATGGTATTATGCTCACCTAATAATACATACATAGCAATACCTATGAGAATAAACCCAATTTGCGACATGGATGAGCAGGCTAGAATACGCTTTATATGCACTGCACATAGAGCAGAAATTGCACCTATCAACATAGTTATGGTACCCAAAGATAATAGCCATATTCCATACGATTCATTATCCATGAAAATACAAGAAGTTACAATTAAAATACCAAAAATACCTGTTTTTGTAAGGGCACCTGATAGAAGTGCACTTGCTGGCGCTGGTGCCACAGGATGTGCTTTGGGCAACCAAATATGTAATGGATACACCCCTGCTTTTGCTGCAAATCCGAACAAAATACATACTCCTGCCACTATGATTTGAGATTGTTTCGTAGATTCTTCTATGGCATCTGCTATTTCACTCATATGGAGGGTGTGAATGGCATTCTGCAAGAGCAATAGACCCATAAGCATCACCAATCCACCTATAACAGCAACGGTTAAATATGTATTAGCAGCTTGGATAGCATCTTTATTCTCTTCATGAACTACCCAGACATAAGAACTAAAGGACATCATCTCAAAGAACAAAAAGGTGGTCATTAAATCTGCTGATAAAAAGATGCAAACTGTTGCAAAGTAGGTAATTGCATTAAAAATATAATAACGACAGCTGTGTCGTTTCACTTGGAAATATTCCAACGAAAATAGAAAAGTTGCCAACCACATAAAAGAAAAAATCGCCACATAAAGTAACCGAAATCCATCTATGGTAAAGTTCAATCCATATCCGCCAATTTCAGGGATATAATATGAAATTAATTCACTCTCGTGTAAATGTTCCATAACAAAATCCTTTCCGTTCTTTCACTGGACTTTTATTTTAAGCCTAATGCTACCTGAGTTACATACTCAATGATAAATTGTATATTGACTCCATAGGAAATCATAAGTATCACAAATGCTCCTAAGGGAACTAACATATACCAATTAGGGTCTTTTGCCCCTTCTACCTCAATCAAATCTCCTTCATTAGGGAAAAAGAATCGTGCCACAATACTCATCATATAAATAGCAGTGAGCAAAGCTGAAATCAGCAATGCCACAATCCCAAAATACGCAATGATATTTTCACTAGCAACTGCTGCCTTAGCAAGATTCCACTTACTAATAAAAATAGGCAAAAAGGGAACTCCCATTAAAGCACACGCTGCTACGGTAAACACACCACATACAATGGGCATCTTCTTACCTAGTCCATTTAGTTCATGTACATAAGTCTTGCCTGTTTGATGCATGATGCTGCCCGCACAGAAAAATGCAGTAATCTTCACAACTGCATGTGCTAACATGTGAAGCAGCGCACCAGCAAGACCCAAGGGAGTCATAATAACAATTCCAAACAAAATATACGATAAATTACTAATTGTGGAATATGCTAGGCGCCTCTTAATATGAGTCTCTTTCAGTGCCATGCTACAACCATAAATAATCGTTGCAATTACAATGAGTAATACTACTGTCTGTACCCAAGTTTCTTTTAAGAAAGTAGCTCCATAGCAATAATAAGTGATTCTCATAATGGCAAAAGCACCTGATTTCACAACTGCAACTGCGTGCAAAAGTGCTGTAACAGGTGTGGGTGCCACTCCCGCATCTGGTAACCATGAGTTTACCGGAAGCACGGCTGCTTTTACTCCAAACCCTAAAAAAGTAATTAAATATACTAAAAGTAATGAGTTAATAATAGGCTCATCAAATGTAAATCGCTCGAGCACTCCACCATACGTAAAATTAGCGGTCTGTCCATATGCGATAAAAAACATAACCCCAATAAAAGCAAATGCTGCACCTCCAAGAGAGTAATACAAATACTTTCTACTGGCTAAAATTGCTTCTCGTTTTAACGTATGCATAATCAAGGGAACTGTAACTAAGGTAAGCACCTCATACCATAAATACATGGTAATTAAGTTGGCAGAAAATGCTATTCCTAAGGTAACACCATAGGTGGCAGTGTAAAAAGCGAAGAAAATATTCCTATGTTTCTCATGACGCATATACTCAATGGCATACAAAGTAGCAAATGGCCATAAGGTAGCAACTAATGTAGCAAAAACTGACCCAAGACCATCTATCATAAAAGCAATTGATAAATCTCCCGTAAAATGAATTGCGGTTACTATGGTATCTTTTTGATAAAATAAAAGATACGCTACTAGAAGGGAATTGATTATAATAACCGCTTCTAAGGCTATTGTTTGGTGGCTGCTCTTCTTAAAGGGAATGGCAAGAGACAGACCACCTGCTAGTATTGGAAGTAATATAACAATTAAAATAAGTGATTCATACATACACCAGACCCCTCTCTACATAATCTTATCAATCATACCAATGAAATAGGATATCATATGATTTGGAAATATTCCAATAATCAGTGCCAAAACTGTTAAGCAAATAATTGGGATTGTCATACCTATACTATTATGGATTGGTGTCTCATCCGTGTCCACATAATCCACACCTGGGAAAAATCCCTGAATTGCAATGGGCAATAAATAACCGGCCGTTAATAATGCACTCACTAACAATGCGATCACTCCAGCTATGGACCAAATTGCAATTTCAGCTTCCAAGGCACCAATAGCCAAGTACCATTTGCTAATAAATCCACTCGTAGGCGGAATACCAATTAATCCCAAAGAAGCAATGGTAAAGCAAATCATGGTAACAGGCATCTTCTTACCAATTCCTCGAAGTTCACTGACTCTTGTCTTCTGGGTCGTATGAATAATGGCACCTGCAATTAAGAATAAGGTACATTTAATCATAGCATGGGATACTACATGGAGCAAAGAACCCACCATTCCTATAGGTGTTAATAAAGCAATGCCAAATAAAATATAAGAAACTTGACTAATAGTAGAATAAGCTAATCGTTTCTTTAATAAGTCCTCCCGATAAGCAAGCAAGGAGCCTAAGACTATTGTAAAAATACTACACCCTAGAAAAACAGTTTGCACCCAAGTTCCTCGAATAAAATCCGGACCCACCAAATAGAAAATCACACGAATAATTCCAAGTACGCCAGTTTTCACAATTACTGCTGATAAAACTGCTGAAGCAGGTGCTGGTGCTACTGGATGAGCAGACCACAACCATGCGTGGAAGGGAAACATACCTGCCTTGACGCTAAATCCAAGAATCATAAGAAAGGTTACAATGAGTAAAATCTCTTCTTTCCCAGAACTTAAGGATGCAGATATGGAGTTTAGTCCTGCAAATTCCATAGATATATTATATTGGTAAATAAAGTACAAACCAAATAGAACCATATAGGCTCCGCTAAAGGAGTAAAACAAGTACTTAAGAGCTGCCATCTTTGCCCCTCTGGTTCTACTATGCAATACAAGTGGTGTGGATAAAAGTGTTAAACATTCATAAAATGCGTAAAATGTAACTAGGTTACCTGCATAATGGGTTGCGATTAAAATTCCATATACAATAAGATAAAAACCAAAAAATTGGCTAGCACGTTCCTCTTCTTTCATATAAACCATACCAAAAAACCCTGCGACAATCCATATAATCGTGACCACTATAGAAAATACTTTCCCTAATTCATCTAGCTGAAAGTAAAGTGGAATATCCTTCATAAAATAAAACAACGTAACTTGGCCTGCACCATTCATTATATTAAATCCCACTAAGCAAGCCGTACCAAGAATCGCTATGGTTGTATACTGATATAAACTTTGCCCACGAATCCTGTGCTGCATACACAACAATCCAATCCCGGCTAAAATGGGAAGGAAGATGGGTGTTAATAAAATATAGTCATACATAAGTTTCTCCTTTATGCAAAGTAGTCTAATCCTAAATCAATAATATCCACTACTGGTTGTGACAACATTCCAATCATAATATTTAAAATAATTAAAAGCAGTAACCCAAAAGCATATACTTTTTGATCTCGGAATCGAATCTTAATATAATCTGTTTGAATAGGTGTGTAAATACGAATTACTGTCTTCATAAAGTAAATTGCGTTTAAGATGGTACTCGTTGCTAATACCATTAAAGTGATTAGCATCTTTTCCTCTGCGTAAATAGCTGCTTGGGAAAAGAGAAGTTTCGAGATAAATCCACTAAACATAGGAATACCAACCATTGCAAGAGATCCTACGGTAAAGGCAATCCCCGCTATTTTATTCCGATAACCTGCACCTGTTAAATCAATAAACTTTCGACTATGACCCGATACATCTGTTAAGCCAATTGCAGATAGAAACAATAAGGATTTCGTTGCACCATGGGCAATAATATGAAAAATACTTGCAATCATGCCAATTTCAGAACCCAATCCAAATCCCATATAAATATAGCCGATTTGTGCCACAGAAGAATAAGATACCATACGACGAATATCATTTTCTCGAATAGCGTTAATAGATCCCTGTATGATACCAATTAATCCAAAGATAAAAAAGACATTCATAATCCCCGTTTTATTAACGGCCTCAAACCCTATAATACGATAAAATATTTTAATTAGTAAGAATAAATACCCTTTCGATACAAGACTTGATAAGATGGCGGAAGATGCCACTGTTGAGTAACCATACGCATCAGGAAGCCATGAGTGAAATGGATATAGTGCTGTTTTAATTGCAATACCTGTTGCCATAAAGGAAATAGCCACTAAGAGGGGTATTTGATACATGCCCTCACTTAATAAAATCGTCACATTTTCCTGTATATTCGACATTAATAAATGTCCTGTGCAATCGTATAAAATACTAATACCTAACAAAAATAAGCCGGAACCTAGCAAGCTCATAATCATATAACGCATAGCCGCCTCAAAAGTTCTACCGTTTTGGCGAATCATAATGAGCCCACATGCTGATATGGTATTAATCTCTACAAATACATAAGCGGTAAATAAATCGTTAGTATAAACAAGTGCCAAGAGGGAACTCATTAATAAATTGACCAAGATATAATATAAATTCTGCTTACTAACTACTACTTCACGTTCCATGTAAGCATTACCAGACACGAGAGAAAGTACCATAATAGTAGCAAATACCATTGCCATAAGTGCTTCTAAACTAGAAACACGTAGCTCATTTCCAAATGGTGCCTCAAATTGACCCATAGTATACGTAAAAACTTCTCCGCTTTGTACGCAATACACCAACAATGCCAGAGACATAATTAACACAAGTCCCATAACACTATAACATAGGATTTTAGCAATTTTTCTAGGTAGTGCAGAGCTTACCACTCCTGCTACCATACACATTACAATTGTAAAGAATGGAAAGCTATGTATATAGGACATCTACTCTCCCCCCTTTTTCATTAGCATGGATATTTCATCTAAATCTAATGTATGATATCGCACATACATTCGAATGGTGATACCTAACATAAGAGCAGTAACAGATACACCTACTACAATCCCTGTAAGAACTAAACCACTTGGTACTGGGTTCACATATACTTGAGTCTCCGACGCACCTTCCATAATAATAGGGGGAATACCTCCTGTCACATATCCCTTAAGTGCTAGAAACAAATAGATTGCAGTATCCATAATATTTAATCCAATAATCTTCTTAATTAAGTTTTTCTGTAATAATAGATTTGAGAACCCAATTACAAACAATAGCATGGCCGCCACTTCTGCATAATTGATTAACAGATATTCTCCCAAATTATAATCCTCCTTTTCGAAAGAGTGCAAAAAAAGCATACATGGTACATGCCACTTCTAGACCCACTAAAATATTAATAGGCAAAATAATTCCAGCACTTAAAATACTTCCCGGATTACCTAATGGTATATTTAATGAAATATTATTAGCTCCTGTATAGAAATATACACTCATAATAATTGCGTACAAAACTAATGCTGTCACCTTAATTACCTTGTAATGTTTTTCTCCAAAAAATTGTTGCGTTCTTGTAAATCCATAAGCACTTGCGAATAAAATTAATCCAGCACCTATAATGGCACCACCTGCAAATCCTCCGCCTGGAGAAAGGTGTCCATTTAAGATAATATAAAATCCAAACATAAATGCCATTGGAGCAAGAATAAATGCATTGACTTGTAGTATTCTATCATTCTGCGGTTCAAATCGCTGTGCATATTCTTCTACAAATTTCACATTCTTATGATCATTCACCATGAGAAGAATCATAACGCAAATAGTGGAAATGTACAAAACATGGGTTTCGCCAAATGTATCAAATCCACGATATTGAGTAATCATGGCAGTAACTGCATTGGTAGCACCTGTATCTTCTATGGTCTGTTCCGCATAACGTGTGGCAACTTCATTGTGGTTGGGATTAGAGGCATCCCCTACTGGTGGCAAAAAGGATACAGTAATAACAAGTACCACAAATAAGGTAATGCAAAAGACCACACACATCACTTTATAAAATTTGGATAACCTCTGCACCAATTGATTGTGGTCTAAATCGTACATCTTCTCTCGCATAACTTGGCGTTCTTGCTTATGTGCTTCCACCACTTCATTGGGTACTGTTCGATCCTTTTGTGGTTTCATTTCCACGCAATCTAAATAGGGATCCTTTTCTCCTGTTAGCCATGTAAAGAATCGATAACTTTTTGTTTTCTTATATTCACTAGAATCACGTAATTTACTCATCTCTCTTACCCTCTTGAATAGCATCAATTCTCTTTAATGTTACAAAAAATAGTAAGGTTGTAAGACCAGCCCCTACTGCGGCTTCGGTAATGGCTAAATCCGGCGCTTCTAGCAGCACCCACAAAACCGACATAACAAGACTATAAGACATATATATAATAACAGAATTTAATAAATTCTTAGAAAAACTAACTGATATAGCACATACAATCAAAAATAAAAGTAAGAGTATGGTTAAAGTCTGCATCTTATTCCTCCTTTTTTTCCCGATGTATCAGCCTTGCTTCTAGCTCCATATATTGATCTTCATTTTTAGATGTCTCCATCTCCAACCGTGCAATTAAGTGGGAGGATACGGGTGACGAAAACCATAAAAAGATGACCACTAGGAATAATTTGAGACTAGTTAAGGTGAATCCATTTAAAATGATCAATCCATAAATAGAAATGGAAATTCCTAAGGTATCTCCAATAGCAGCAGCATGCATACGGTTTAATACATACTTCATACGAAACACACCATAAAACTCTAAGATTAAGATAATTAAACCAATTAAAACTAATAAAATGCCAAGAAGTGGCTGTATCCATTCCAAGTTCATATTCATACTACATCTCCTCCCCCACTTTCTTGCGTTCCGATGACTTTCCTTTTAATTGTCCTTCAATGTAGGAACCTAGATATACCTTACCTAGTATAATAGTTGCCAGAAAACTAATCATGGCATATACAATGCAAATATCAATTAAATAATTTTCCTGAAACAAGTAGGATAAAATGGCAATCATAATAATAACAACTGTACCGATCATATTAACCGCTACTAATCGGTCTGCTAATGTGGGACCCTTTACCGCACGCACCAAATAAAAACATAACATTAATGCGTCTAGAATCATAATCACAATTAAAATCGTTTCCACTATCTGCTCCATCTATTTCATCCCTTTCTCATTCCAAATTTAAATTCCAGTTGCTTCAATTCTGCGTAACAATTGTATGAATTTTGATTCTTCTATTCCATCTAAAAAATCTTTATCAATTGCATGGACTGTCATAAAGGGACCTTCTAAGGACAATGTAATGGTACCTGGTGTTAAGGTAATGGAATTCGCAAGCAAAACTCGATTTAATGTTGATTTTAGATCTACTTCAAATAGAACCACAGCTGGTTCCATTTCATATTTTGAAGTTGTTAACATCTTTATAGTCTTAACGTTCGATATTAATATTTCAAACAATAAATATGCCATATAGTGTAAATATAATGGTAGCATTCGAAGCAATGCAATATCCTTTTGAATGGAATAATCCATAAAGGTACACACAAAGGCGTAGATGATTCCAGAAAGAATCAATCCTATAATAGCAATCTCCACTGTTAACTTTCCATTTAAGATAATCCAAAAAAGTTCTAATACAATAAACATCTCTATTACCGTCCTTTCTACTAAGGAGCAATCACATATTGATATATTGGATTGCCCATGTCTCCAAACTTCTGTTGATACTCCGTCATAACTGGATTACTCTGTAGGTATTCCTTGGTATGTAAATGATGTGTGTGTTCCTGAATTGTCCACTTCGCTTCTTCTACTTGTTCCAATCCAAATTCAAACAATGGCTGATTGTCTGTTTTCAGTTCTAATACTCCTTCACTTGCTAAAATCTCTTGATACAGCGCTAAGTACTCTTTTGAATTCAGCCTACGTCTTGCATGTCGGTCTTTTGGCCATGGATCAGAAAAGTGTAAATAAATCTTATGAACTTCTCCTCTGGCAAAAACCTCTAACAACTTCCCTGCATCTACGTATAAAAAGCGTAAATTTTCAAGTTCTTCGCCCTCTACCTTCTGTACTGCTCGATATAATACGCTACTATATCGTTCAATTCCAATATAATTAATGTTGGGATTCCTTCTAGCCGACTCTACTAAGAACTGCCCCTTGCCCATTCCAATCTCTAGGTGAATAGGATGGTTATTACCAAACCGTTCATGCCATGTTCCTGCTAGTCCTTCTTCATGATTAACCACATGACTGCTTGCTTCAATGGCTTCTCTGGAACCTCTAATATTTCGTAACCTCATTTTAATATCCATCCCTTTTTCATATTAATAACCATGCCTTTCTCAAAGTCTGGCAACTTTGGTCGCAAGAGACAAATTGCCGGTTGAAAAATTTATTTTTCAATCTATAGACTATTTCGATTACACTCAACTATTTCTATTTTATAACTTTTTTCAATAAATGAATAGTATGTTTTACTAATTTTCATATATTTATTTTTTTTTCTGATAAAATAGTGTATGATAGAATATAATTTTAATCAAAGGAGTTCCTTATGAACCATTTACAAAAAAAACGATTATTCACGAATTCCATAGTGGCTCTACTGGTATTTACGGGAAGTTTGCTACCTCTACAACCCACTTATGCTTCCACTATACTCCCTACTTCAGAAGCAGAAATCATTGTTCCTTCTGATGAGACTGCCAATTGGCCCGCTGCTCCCACAATTGAATCTGAATCTGCTATTTTAATTGAAGTGGAAACTGGAACCATTCTATACGGAAAGAATATTCACACCGAGCAGTATCCCGCTAGTATTACTAAGTTGCTGACCACCTATATTGCTTCTAGCACGTGTGTACTCTCCGAGGAAGTTGTCATGTCATCGGAAGCAGTGTATAGCATAGATTGGCGTAGTGATGCTAATATTGGGATTCACGTTGGCGATGCCATTAGCTTAGAAGAGGCTCTCTATGCTGTTATGGTGCAATCTGCTAACGAAGTTGCCTATGCCGTTGCAGAACACGTAAGTGGTACTATGGAAGAATTTGCTGTATTAATGAATGAAACTGCTACGGAATTAGGATGCCTGAACTCTAACTTTGTAAATCCCAATGGAATTCACGATGAAGAACATTATACAACTGCCTATGATATGGCAATGATTGCTTCCGCTTATTTTCAAAATGATTTTAATTGTTTATTATCAAGCACTTCCTCCTACACGATTCCACAATCTGATACGCAACCTAGTGACTCTATGTATCTATCTTCTAAGAATAAGTTATTTCCTGGACAGACTTATGCCTATGAATATCTTGTGGGTAGCAAAACCGGTTACACTAGTGCTGCAAATCAAACACTTGTTTCTTGTGCTCAAAAAGATGGCATGACTTTAATATGTGTGGTGCTAAATGCGGAACAACCTTATCAATTTGAAGATACGATTAATTTATTTCAATATGGCTTTAGCAATTTCCAAACCTACTCTGTATTGGATCATGATACGTTCTACTCAGTAAACAATACAGATTTATTTAATACGGTATCCTCTGATTTAGGTGCTTCTAAATCACTCCTATCTTTTGATGATACCTCTTATATTGTTTTGCCTAATCAAGCATCATTTGCAGATACTACTTCTTACCTTGCTTATGGAGAAGATTCCGTAGAGAGTGCTATAGCCACCGCATATTATGAATACAATGGAATTCCCGTGGGACATGCATCTATTTATTCTACTTATGTGAATGATAACTCTGACCTAGAGTATTTCCATGAGGATATTGGTGTGGCAGACAGTACTACCACTACATTTGTTGAAACATTACCCGATTCTTCTATGATTATTATTAATGTAAAATATGTAATAGGTGCAATACTAGCCATTGCTCTTATTGTAATTCTACTATTTATCCTAAGAGAAAGAATACAATCCTACTCTTTTACTTCTCTCCGTCCAGAAACTGCGCCATACCCAAGAATCAAATCGAACAAAAGGTACCGTCGCGCACAACGTATACGGAGACGTCGCCCATTTATTCTTGTGCGAGCATGGCATTCCTTCTTATCGCTATTTAACCATTATTACGATTAAATAAATGGAGTATTTAGTGTTAATCTTTCTCACTAAATACTCCATTTATTATTCTATCATCTCTTTATCTTTCTGATATCTGGCACATAGTTCATGAAAAACATCTTCTGGAACCCGTTTACTAGTCTTTATAATAAATACCTTGTTATCATCTGTCTTCTTAATACGCATTTTATGCTTGATATAACCATGTTGCTTACATCCCCCTACTTGATAATAATGTTTTCCATTAGTGGAGAACCATGGAAGTAGTTCTTCTGTCTTTCTATGACACAAGTAACACCTTGTACTGTTAACATCCCTATCTTCCATAGCATCCATACGACTCTTGTATTCTCGAGAGATATACTTGGAATAAGTGGGATACGTATGTTTAATCTCATCTCTCTTATGCTTAGGTCGCTGATAGCAATCATAGGAAACATATGTCTTGATAATACGGTTATCAATTTGCTCTAATACTTTAGCTGTATAGTATGCATCAGAAAGGGCACGGTGAAAAGGCTTGGTCTTCTCAATCTGTAAATATTCCACTGCATAGGCAAGCGTTCTTCTAGAATGTCCATCTTCATAACATATGCTAAATAATTTCTGCACATCGATAAAACAAAATGGCTTTCTGGCAATGGGTTTCACATGATAAAATTCCATGTTACGTTGTAATTCTAATAAATCAAGGGGTCCCCATGTGGCAAAAGTACAGTTACGCCCACTCCATTGTAAAAATGCTCCTACCACATCCTGAAATAACTTTCCATTTTTCAGTTCAAGTGGTTTAATATGAATCATCTTCTTAATAATAAAGTGTAACTCTTTATAAACAACTGGTTTCACCAATTCATCAAACTCATCTATGATTTCTTTTCTTTTATTTAATTTAACAGCTCCTATTTCAATTATCTCAAAGGGAATGTCCTTAACAGTATCCTTCTTACCTCGTACTGCTTGATTCCACTCTAAGTCAAATACTATGACCTTCATAAGCTCTCCTTTAATACATTACCTAGTCCTTATTTTAACATAAGTCTTTACAATTGAAAAGGAAGTCGTATATACTAATAAAACAATACTAGAATGAAAGAGCAGAAATTATATGAAAACGTTTATTTACTCCATTTATTTTTCAATCTTAATAATTTTATTTCTTACCGGTGTATCGCTAGCAATCCTACATGTGAATGATTTCTTATATGTATTTACTATTTCTTATCTTGAATTAGAAACTGTTGTAGGAGTATCAGAGTCTTTTATGGTAGAGCATTACCATGCCGTTATGAATTTTCTCAATCCTTTTTCTACCGTTTCATTTTCTCTTCCAGAACTTACCTACAGTGAAAATGGTGCTACGCACTTTGTTGAATGTCGTATCTTATTCCGAGCAGTATACCTATTATCTGCATCTTCCCTCCTCTTGCTCATCCTAGGAATGCGAGCCTTGTGGAATCCCAAGATTTTACGATGCACTGCCTTTTCTACGATTTGCTTACCATGTATATTAGGTATGTGGTTTGCACTTGATTTCAACCAAGCTTTTACTATATTCCATTCGCTCTTCTTTGCTAATGACTATTGGATCTTTGATCCCTACCTAGATCCTATTATACTCATACTCCCACAGGACTTTTTTCTATATTGCGGTATATGGATTGCTGGTAGTTGGTTTGTAGGCGCATTGGTTCTATTAACATGCTCGATCTTTTTGAAGCGTAAGGATGATTAGTGTGGTTGTTTATAAATATGGTAGGAATGGTACTATATAATATTGTAGCTAGAGACACTATATCAACATTGTAGCCAGAGGCATCTAATTCTTTCTGTACCTGCTGGTATGTGTATTTTCTGGCTCAGCATTATTTGGGAAGGAAAACCAAAACTCGCTCCGCTCAAAC
>JAWXVE010000025.1:0-29062 GCA_044425575.1 Eubacteriales bacterium
ATGATCAGCAAGCCCTTTGATTACCTCGTATTTTTTTTGTTCGTCCATTGATAATATTACCTTTCTGATAGTGATGTCCTCCTTAATATATAATAAGCAAAGAGGTTATTGTACCACACTTAGGACATTTTGCCTTGGGGTATATTAAGACATTATCATAAACGGTTCATATGCCTTTACACAATAATGGAAAACTAGTTGACAAATAAATCTAGATATAGTATCATAATCTTTGCCCGTCAGAAATGGCAGGGCAATTATGCGCGAGTGGCTCAGTGGTAGAGCACCTCCTTGCCAAGGAGGGGGTCGCGGGTTCGACCCCCGTCTCGCGCTTTTTTTGTGCATATTTTTACATAGAAGTGGTGGATTGCTATGCAGATAGATGTTAAACAGCCAGTCATATCCAACTCAAGGACGCTTTCGCACAGGAAAGTGAGGGAGCCTTTTGGATTGAGGAAGTCCTTACGGAACCTTTGTGGAAAGGTATGTGTGATTTTCTGTCGCTGCTCTATTAGAACACTTTATAGTCGGATAATCGCTACGAATGTCTATAGCCACATTTGCTACATACCCCGTTTTCATCTAAGGAAATACCACAAAGTGGACAGCGCCCAATATGATTATTCGTTGTAAATTCAGCACAAGCAGCATTTACTCCACTTGTAAATGTAATTTTAGCAATATTCAACTTATCTTTTAGCAAATCATATACTATTTTAATAAATCCTTCTACAGTCATAGTTTCTTTCGTCACTACTAATCTACAATCGGGATAGGCAGTAGCAAGTTCTGTCTTAAATGCTTCGCCTTTCATGGTATTTTGAGGAGCGCCATTTTTAATTCCAGTATCTTCATATACTTGTAAAATAGCAGGAAGCAAAGGATCATCTTCTCTGAGAACAAGTGCATGGTCGAAGTTCTTTAACACACTCCATGCTGTTTTCTCGATTTCATTACATGGAAATACCATGTTGACACCTTTATTAATGGAATCTTCTACCTCAATAGTTAAAACTCCAGTGTGCCCGTGTAAATATTGTGCCTCGCCTTTAAATCCCAAAAATCTGTGTGCATACTGTAAATCAAATTGCGTCATACTTCTCATAAAAATACCCATCCTTTCTTAAGCTAGCTTGTTGTTGCATATTTTATATAATGGTTCTCTTGCTGTAAGTATAGAATTAACAATTCTCGCAAAATTTATACAAAAAAAGTTCCTACATTATTTGTAGAAACTTTTCTCCTGTGATTCCATGATTGTTATTCAATTATAACTAAGTCTTCCCAATCATCACTTGGCACAAGGCCAATATAAGTTTTTCCTGTATTAAGAGTGATTTCTTCTCCGGTATTTAGAGAATAGTATTTGGTAGGTGCTGTAGCACTTGTTTTTACCCATGAAATAGCAATGGCATTTCCGTTTGTTACATAGTAACCAAGGTTGCCTTGTCCGATTACATAAAATGCCATATAACCATTATCATCGAATTGAGTAAAATCACATTCTTGGATAATCACATTTTTAAATGCTAGAACAGCATTATCATTGCCCGGATCAATATGTGCTTCTCCATATTCTGAATATTCATATAGTTCCGTTTCTTCGTTATAAGTTAAGGTAGAACCGTTATGTTCAAAAGGTAGTTGGATTTCTGATACAGACATAGAATCTTCAAAGTAGATTGCATTGGCTTCTGTTTCAAATTGGAAGTTTTGTCCTTCGTAAGTTTCTGTATATTCTCTAGATACACTTGTATTGTTGGCGAAGTTAGCTTCTAAATCACCAGCAACAATATATTCGGTGAATTCCCATGCTTTTCCATTTGACACACGAGAGAAAGTTCCGCTAAAGTTAGAAGAATAATCTTCCGCTAAATATTGGTCTACATAGAAAGGACCGCCATCGTGGCAAAGGATAGCATTCCATTCGGCTGCTAATAAACAATTAGTAGGGCGAACACTTCGGATACTTCCTAGTTGTTCGATGGATTCCCAATCTTTGACAAGTACCATAAAACGAGTAATACGATCATTAGCAGTACTATTCATCATCTCGTACACGATATCAGCTTCTGATAAACCGTAGTGTGGAAGCGCTGTGCTTTCATTATCTACCATAGCTGCAATTGGTCTTTGGTCCATGAGACTTTCATCGATTAATTCATTGGTTAATTCACTACGATACATGCCTTCTGGAATAATATCTTCTACATAGGTAGATTCCTCTTCTTCAATTACAACTTCTTCAATTGGAGTATCAAGTACAATGACTTCTTCCACAACTTCTGTTTCTTCTTTGTTACCACAGCCAACCACAACAAGCGCAAGGGATAGAGCTAGTAATAACTTGGTTAAATTTTTCATGTAAAATAATGCCTCTCTTTCATTTGTAGGATTATCCAAGGACTGTGTATAATCCATAAGGTTAATAAGTAAATCAATAAATTTTACCACAAAAGAAGGTTTATGAAAACATAAAAAAATAAAAATCACATTTTTATACAAGATTAATTAGAAAATTACAAAAACCAACCTAATTTTGAAAGAAAATATGATATACTTAAATGAAAAATAGTAGAATATGAGGATAAGGGTGAAAATCTTATTTTTCATCCCAATATTTGTGCCGAAGCGTCACAAATATTTTTATCCTAGAGCAGAACCTTTGACTCTGCTCAGGTTCCTCAGCTACGCTTCGGAATAGAGGACATTATGGAAGAGTATCAAGAATTAATTGCCCATTATAACAAGTTTAATGAAGATAAGCGGCTTACAAGAAGGCATGGACAAGTGGAGTATACCACTACCATGCATTATATTCAGAAATATTTAGAAGAAGTAGGTAGGAACAAGAAACAGCAGGAGATTTCCATTCTAGATATTGGAGCAGGGACTGGTAGGTATGCCATTCCATTGTCGGAAGAGGGGTATCGCGTAAGTGCAGTAGAGTTGGTTCCATATAATGTGGGGATTTTAAAGTCCAAGGGGTCGGATGTGCAAGCTTACCAAGGAAGTGCACTACGTTTAAAGCGATTTGAGAGTGAGTCCTTTCACATGGTTCTCTTACTGGGTCCTATGTATCATTTGTTTCAAGAGGAAGAAAAGGTACAGGCACTGCTTGAGGCAAAGCGAGTATTGAAGAAGGATGGAGTTTTATTAGTTGCTTATCTAATGAATGAATATAGTATTTTAGTACATGGATTTCGCGACAATTATATAGAATCTTGCATGAAAAGTGGTCAAGTAGATGAAAGCTTTCATGTGGTCAATCAACCAAAAGATTTATATGATTATGTAAGAATTTCCGACATTGAAAGGTTAAATGAGAAAGCGAATCTAAAGCGAGTACAAATTGTGGCTACCACTGGTGCCGCCAACTATATGAGACCTGTCCTTCGCGAAATGAATGAGAAAACTTTTCAGATATTTTTAGACTATCATTTTGCCACATGCGAGCGTATGGATTTAATGGGTGCCTCATCCCATACTTTAGATATTCTTAGAAAAGAAGACCTATAATAGTAGTGGGAAAATGTGAAGAAATACTGAATTAATTATGAGATTGTATTTACTTGTACCATAATAAAGTGATATAATATGTCATTAAGAACAAATGTTGTAATTGCAGTATAACTTCATGTGGTTTTTGTTGGTAGAGACGAGGCATACGTTGAAATTAGGTGTTTCAACTGGCGAGCGATACCTTGTGTTTCAAAGTTACTAGACTTTGAGAAAGGAATGGGTTTTATTATGCGTTTAACCTTTATTGGAGCAGATCGGGAAGTGACAGGCAGTTGTCATTATATAGAATCTGCTGGTAAACATATGCTAGTAGATTATGGAATGGAACAAGGTGTCAATGTATTTGAAAATGCACCGCTCCCTGTTCATGAAAGTGCTATTGATTATGTATTCTTAACTCATGCACATGTGGATCATTCAGGATTGTTGCCACTGTTATATGCCAACGGTTTTCGTGGTCGAGTATTTGCAACAGAGGCTACAGTTGATTTGTGCCACATTATGTTGAGAGATTGTGCTCATATACAAGAACAGGAAGCAGAGTGGAAGAATCGAAAGGCAAAGAGAACTTCTCACCTTGTCCAAGTAGAACCACTTTTTACAATGGCAGATGCAGAGGGCGTTATTAAGCGTCTGGTACCTTGCAATTACAATCAAGAGATTGCTGTGATAGAAGGTGTTAAGATTCGATTTACCGATATTGGACATTTGTTAGGGTCTGCTAGTATTGAAGTTTGGTTAAAGGAAGAGGAAGTAGAGCGTAAGCTTGTATTTTCAGGAGATATAGGGAACGTGGAACAACCACTGATTAAGAATCCTAAGGTCACTAGTGAGGCAGACTATGTGATTATGGAATCTACTTACGGTAATCGTATCCATGCAGAGGAACGCCCTAATTACGTGGAAGAATTAAGGAAGGTACTACAAGAAACGTTTGACCGAGGAGGTAATGTGATTATTCCATCTTTTGCAGTGGGAAGAACACAAGAGATACTTTACTTTTTACGAAAGATCAAAGAGGAACACTTAATTGAGCGACACGATCATTTTCCAGTGTATGTAGATTCACCATTAGCTATTGAAGCCACGGAAGTATTTCAGAAGAATATTTATGATTGCTTTGATGAGGAGGCAATGGAAGTGGTACGAAGTGGCCATAACCCAATTGCATTTGCAGATTTGAGACTTTCCATTACAAGTAATGATTCTAAGGCGATTAACTTTGACTATACCCCAAAAGTAATTATATCAGCGTCTGGTATGTGTGAAGCAGGCCGAATTCGTCACCATTTAAAGCATAATTTATGGAGACCAGAATGTACGATTTTATTTGTAGGTTATCAGGCTGTTGGTACATTAGGACGTGTGATTATTGATGGAGCTACTAGTGTAAAGTTATTTGGAGAACAAGTAGATATTCGTGCGAGTATTAATAAGATCACGGGGTTGAGTGGTCATGCAGATAAGAATGGATTACTAGATTGGGCGAGCGGCTTCACTACAAAGCCTAGAAAAGTATTTGTGGTGCATGGAGAAGATAGCGTCTGTGAATCTTTTGTAGAATGTCTACGGGAAGAACAGAAACTGAATGCATATGCCCCTTACAGTGGAACAATTTTTAATATAGCAACTGGTAAATTGGAATACGAAGCAGAAGGAATTCCAATTAAACCACTTAAGAAACAAACAGATCACGTATGGAAGAGATTACTTGCTGCTGTGGAACGGTTACGAGTGGTGGCATTTAAGAATGAGCATGGTGCTAATAAAGATCTTGCAAAGTTTGCAGATCAAGTGAACTCATTGTGCGATAAGTGGGATGTGTAAGAAATGGAGAAGTAAATGAGTAGAGCAGATCATATTTTTAGAAATATGTGTAAGGATATTATAGAGAATGGAACAAGTACGGAAGGAGAAAAGGTCCGTCCTATATGGGAAGATGGTACAAGTGCCTATACGGTCAAACAATTTGGTGTGGTAAATCGTTATGATTTATCCAGGGAATTTCCTCTTCTTACCTTTCGTAAGACAGCCTTAAAGAGTGCTACAGATGAAATGTTATGGATCTGGCAGCAAAAGTCTAATAATATTAATCAGTTAAATAGTCGGATTTGGGATAGTTGGGCCGATGAGGCAGGTTCTATAGGAAAAGCATATGGCTACCAATTAGGAGTGAAGCATCATTACAAGGAAGGGTTCATGGATCAAGTAGACCGTGTCTTATATGATTTAAAGCATAATCCATTTAGCAGGCGCATTATGACGAATTTGTATGTACATGAAGATTTACATGAAATGCATCTTTACCCGTGTGCCTATAGTATGACATTTAATGTAACACAGCGGAAAGGTCAAGACAAGTTAGTGTTAAATGCCATTTTAAATCAAAGGTCCCAAGATATTTTAGCAGCCAATAATTGGAATGTAGTACAATATAGTGTGTTACTTCACATGTTTGCACAAGTGTCCAATATGCAAGTGGGAGAATTAGTGCACGTCATAGCAGATGCACATATTTACGATAGACATTTGCCAATTGTAAAGGAATTAATTGAGCGATCAATGTATGATGCACCAGCCTTTTGGTTGAACCCAGACATTCATGATTTTTATGACTTTACGGTAGAAGATGTAAAGGTAACAGGTTATGAAGCAGGGGAACAGGTAAAGAACATTCCCATTGCCATTTAGAAGATGGACACAAAACACTTAAAATAAGAGAGGAATTAGTATTACTATGAACGTAATTGCAGCCGTAGATAGCAACTGGGCCATTGGTTATCAGAATAAGTTATTAGTTAGCATTCCAAACGATATGAAGTTTTTTCGAATGGAGACAAAGGGGAAAGTTGTTGTACTAGGGCGAAAGACCCTTGAGACCTTTCCAGGTAAGCGACCATTAGAACAACGTACGAATATTATTGTATCTTCCGACTCTAATTATCAAGTGGAAGGCGCCACGGTAGTAAATAGTATAGAAGCCTTATTAGAGGAATTAAAGCAATATAAAAGTGAATCCATTTATATTATTGGTGGGACAAGTATTTATAAGCAAATGTTACCCTATTGCAAGGTGGCACATATTACGAAAATTCATCATGCATATGCAGCGGATAGTTATTTTCCTAACTTAGATGAAATGGAAGAGTGGGTAGTTACAGGAGATAGTGAAGAACAGACTTACTTTGATTTAGAATATGAATTTCTGCAATATGAAAGGAAGCAATAGAAAAGAGGGAAAGAGATGTTAGCAATTAAAATCATAGAATCAACGAATAAGAAACCATTGCCAGAGGATAATAACCCCCTATTATTTGGGACTATTTTTACAGATCATATGTTTATAATGGATTATAATCAGGAACAGGGTTGGCACAATCCTACCATTATGCCTTACCAACCTTTGGAATTAGATCCATCTACAATGGTATTTCATTACGGACAAGAAATGTTTGAAGGATTAAAGGCTTATCGTGGAAAGGATGGACGAGTTTTATTGTTTCGTCCAGATAGGAATATTGCACGTGCAAATGATACCAATCAACGATTATGCATTCCCACTATTCCACCAGAGGATTTTATGCAAGCTTTAAAAGCCATTGTATCAATGGATGAATCATGGATTCCAACAAGACCGGGTACATCACTTTATGTACGACCATTTATTATTGCAACGGATCCATTTCTTGGGGTGAGACCGTCTCAGACGTATAAGTTTATTATTATTCTGTCACCAGTAGGAGCTTATTATCCCGAGGGACTCAATCCAGTGAAAATTTGGATTGAAGAAGAATATGTACGTGCAGTTCGAGGTGGACTAGGAGAGGCTAAAGCAGGAGCCAATTATGTGGCTAGTTTAAAAGCACAAGTAAAAGCCCATGAAGCAGGGTATTCCCAAGTGCTGTGGTTAGATGGCGTAGAACGGAAATATATTGAAGAAGTAGGAGCTATGAACATCTTCTTTAAAATAAACGGAAAAGTGGTGACTCCAAAGTTAAATGGTTCGATTCTTCCAGGTGTGACTAGACAAAGTTGTATTGAATTGTGTAGATCATGGGGATTAGAACTGGAAGAGCGCAAGGTATCAGCAGAAGAATTATTTGAGTCTGCAAGGAATGGAAGTTTAGAAGAAGTCTTCGGTACGGGAACAGCGGCGGTTATTTCGCCAGTTGGATGGTTGCGAGAAGGTGATGAAGAGATTATGGTTCAAGGCGGAGAAATTGGCTCATTAAGCCAACGTCTTTATGATACCATTACAGGTATACAACTAGGAGAAATAAATGGTCCAAAGGGCTGGTCAATAGAAGTCTAGAAGTCGTAGAAGAGATGAAAATGTGGTGATAACGTGGAAAAAATTATTGATGAATACTTAAATGAACAATTTCATTATTATAAAGGAGAGATATCATTTTCTTGTCCTATTTTATGTGTGGATATTGTGGGAGATACCCAAGCGAGTGGATATTTTGAAATGGTAACAGATACCATAATGCCACCTGAATTCTTCATACGAACTACCCATGATTGTATACAAGTTCAAGTAGATGTGCGATATGACACAAGGGTTCGTTTTTTCTATACCATTGATATGAAGAATATTTTAGTTTCCTATTTAGAAGGGGAGATTAATTTTACTACCAATATGGGTGAATATATTTTATCTTATGAGATTACCCGACAAACAGAACAATTCGTACTTAATGGAAAGACCATTACAACAGTTGAAGAGTTTGCACGATTTGCACATGATAATTTTAGAGAAGCAGTATCCGTATTTTATTCAACGAAAGGGAAGCGTTTCTTTACGAGTTTGGGAGAAACTTATGCAATGGTATACCGTCTATTTGCCAAAGAGCCTGGTCATGCGGGCAATGTGGATGCTGCACTCATTTATCTAGGAGTTAAGGAACCACTACGTTATACGGTATTACATAAGAACATTGTATTAGACCTTAATACATCTACTAGGCGCCAATTATTATCCATTCGTAAAGATGGATATGGTGATGTTGCACTAGAACTATCGGCTAAAGGTGATTTCATTGGATTGGAACGAGGATTTTTAGGGGAAGAGCAGTTTCTTGGAACAGAAAGTGAAACCCAATTTAGTATTGACGTGCCGAAATTACATGTGGGGATGAATGAAGGTGCTATTCTCATAAAAACAAGCGAATGTACCATAGAAGTACCTGTGACAGTAAGTGTCCCTAAGGAGCAAGCTATTATTCCAGTAGGGAATACCAAGAAAGTTCATTTTCAAATTATGGAAAAATATATGGACTTTCGGTTAAAGAGATTAGATCGTCAGAAATGGTTTGATGATTCGCTAGAATTAATAGAAGAATTAATGGATTTTAATCCCAACGATGTTCATGCTAGACTATTTCAGGTGCAATTACTATTGGCAAATTATCGTAGAAATGAAGCAACTTGGATTTTAAATAGTATTAAAGAGGAAGTGGACTGGGAACAGGTAACAGATGAAGTTCGCACCTACTACCTTTATTTATCCACCTTGTTAATGGAGGATGCAACAGAAATTGCAAGTGCAGCAAGTCAAGTAGAACGTATTTATGAAAAGAACGAAAGTTTTTATATTGCATGGCTTCTTTGTTATATGAAGCAATTATACCAAGTACATCCAGAAGAAAAGTTGGCAATTTTTGCAAAGCATAATCGTAGAGGATGCGATAGTCCTTTAATTTATTTGGAAACATTATTGCTTTACAATCAGAAACCAGAATTACTAGAAGAATTGGATCAATTTGCCTTAGAAACGATTTATTTTGGAATTCGATACCAATGTATTGATGCAATACTTTTTGCTAGATTAGAGCAGTTAGCCACTACAATTAAAGAGTATTCAAGACTTACAATGGCAATTCTTAAGTTTTGCTATGATAAGGAGCAAAATATAGACGTTTTGCACACTATATGCCATATTCTCATTCGCGATAATCTAGTAGGAGCAAAGTACTTGCGATGGTACGTGTTAGGTGTAGATTTTCAAGTTCGTGTAACGAATATTTACGAACATTATATGATGTCTATGAATGTAGAATGTGGATATGTGATTGCAAAACCAGCATTAATGTACTTTGCCTATAGCAACCAATTGCCACATGAACAGAAGACCTATTTATATTTGTATGTGTTACAGCATAGGGAAGAGTTACATGAAGTTATGGACTCCTATGAAAAACAAATTGAAGCATTTGTAATTGAGCAAGTTAGCTTAGGTCGTATTAATGATAACCTTGCACAATTGTATCAAATGGTTATTACGAGCAAGATTATGACAAAGGAGTTGGCAGAACAGTTTGTGTCTCTTTTGTTCAAGCAAGAAATTCTAGTAGATAATAAGAATATCAAGCAAGCAGTTGTTGTTCATGAAAATATTCTCAGTGAAATTGCTTATCCTGTTGTAGACGGCAAGGCAATTGTGACAGTATACCATAAAAGTGCAGTTATTGTATTGGAAACCCATGATAAGAGGCGAGAAATTTTCCAAGATAATGATCGCAGAAATATTTTATTATTACCAAGTGAATGGTATCAAATGTTACTGGCATACCCAATTGATAATCCATACTTGGATTGGTATTTGACTAACCAAGTCACTGATTATTGTAAGATAACCTTGCAAAATGTATTTAGCATTGCAAGGCTAGTGGCAAACCCACAAGTAGCTATGGAATGGAAGATGAAGGTACGAAAGTACTTGGCAGCCTTTTATTATGATAATGATATGATAGCGGAATTAGATGAAATGATTGGTGCATTCGATTTTGCTCAAACGAATCAAAGTGAACGTGAAGTGTTTATGCAATTTATGATTAAGAGAAGTTTGTATGAACTTGCTTATCAAATGCTCGTCTTATATGGAACGGAGCATCATGACCCTAAAACGCTGGTTCGCTTATTCAAGCGTTTACTAAATATGAAAAATCATAAACAAGATGTTGTTTTACTGGATGTTGCCTATTATCTTTATAAGAATAAAGAGTATGATAGTGTGATTTTACAATATTTAAACGAGTATTATATTAGCAATTATTATGATATGAGAGATGTATATCTCGTGTGTATGCAACAGGGTGTACAAGCACCAGTGCTTGCAAAGCAGTTACTCGTGCGGATTTTAACGTGTAAAATCAACGAATATGATAATGATATTATCTACAGTGATTATATGAAACTTCATGAGGATCATACGTATGGATATGCATATTTAAAATATAATGCAATGTTATATGTAGCAGAGGAAAGACCGTATTCCAATACAATAGTAGAGGATTGGATACAATACCATTATACATATGCAAACAGCAATATAATTAGATTGGCATTGCTTAAATTTTTCTCTACTAGGGTAGAAGAGATGAATGATTTAGAGCAATTGCTTGTAAAAGAATTGTTGAAGCATTTTTTAGATTCAAAAATCTGTTTTCCTTTTTTTGTAGCCTATAATCAGATTTATGAACCAATTGCCAGTGTATGTGATTATACCATGATTGCATATCAAGCAATTAAGTCGGATAAGGTCTTTTTATATTATGATGAAGCAAGAAAAGAGGGAGAGGCACACCATTACAAACGTCTCGTATTACAACCAATGGTGGGGCAATTTTATGTACAAGTATTCTTGCTATTCTTGGGAGAAAGCCTTTCTTATTATATTGCGGAGGAGTTGCATGGAGCAGAGGAAGTAACAGAGCGGGGAGAATTAGTAGCAGTAGAGAGTCCTGTTATGGGATTCCACAATCAGTTCTATTGCATTAATCGTATGCTACATATGAGCAAAGGCGAAGAGTATACAATGTTGGAGAAGCAAATAGAGAGCTTTATGAAAAAAGAAGCATTGGTTAAGGAATTATTCCAGATTAAGTAAGGATTAGGAGACAAGAAAACTTATGAAGATACAATCGAAAATTGTAGTGGGATTTGACTTGGGAAATTATACATCACAGATTAGTTATTCATTTTTAAATGGGGAAGAACCTGTAACCTTATCCTGGGAAAATGGCAAACAAGAATATCATATCCCTACAGTTCTTGGAAAAAAAGCAGGCGAGAATACATGGTTTCACGGTGTGGAAGCGTGGAAGCTAGCAGAGCAAAAAGAAGTATTGTTAGTAGATGGTTTGTTGCAACATGCACTTGCAGATGAAAGTATTCACGCAGATGGAATTGATTATAAAGCTTCGGATTTACTTACCTTGTATCTTAAAAAGTGTTTAGAGCAGATTCGTCAAATTGCATCATTTGAGCAAATTCAATCCTTAGTCATCACGGTTCATGAATTAAATGAAAATAAGAAGCGTATGTTGAGCAAGGTGACTGCATCTTTTCCTTTACGCAATCAGGTGATTTCATTTCGGGCACGAGAGGATGCATTCTTCTACTATAGTGCCAATATGATTGAACAATTTTGGCAACAACAGTTACTATTAGTAGACGGAACAGAGGAATACCTTAAAGTCTACCGCCTAGAAGTGAATCCAAATGTGCAACCCATGATTGCTTTTGTAGATAAGGTGGAATACCCTCATCTTTCTTCGCAGCATAAGTTGGGAATTCGTTATATAGAAGAGAACCAAGAAAAGCGCGAGTATGAATTAATGGATACCATTGGTAAAGTACTAGATGTTCATAGTATTTCTACAATTTTCTTTATGGGAGATGAATTTATAGGGGATTGGTTCCAAGGCGCATTACAAACACTTAGTCAAACACACCGTGTTTTTATTGGGAACAACTTATTTAGTAAGGGTGCTACATATTTAGCAAAAGACCTGATGCTAGGGAACTTGGAAGCACAAAAATATGCATTTTTAGGGAATGATACCCTAAAATCAGAGGTTTCTGTATTGGTACGTTCAAAAGATTCCCTTAAGCCTATTACTTTAGTAGAAGCTGGTCGGAATTGGTATGAAGTGACTTGTGAAATGGACTTCATTCTAGACGATGCCCACGAAATCACATTTTTTATTGAATCATTTATTAGTAAGAAGAAAAGTCAGGTGGTAATGAGGTTGGATGGTTTGCCAAATCGACCCAAAAGGACAACCTTACTTCATATAAAAATACATATGATTGCGGAAACAATGATGCGAGTACATATTCAAGACCAAGGATTTGGAGAGTTATTTCGCTCTACTGAATTATCTTGGGATGAGGAAATTAGTTTAGATTAAGAATGGGATGATTATGAGTGCAAATTTAATTAGGTGTACAGGAAGTTATGCTACAACTCCATATTATTACAAAACGGCGGAATTAAACATTTGGTCCATTGAACAGCTTGCTATTATTTCATAGAGAATTCATGTTGGTTAGACAGTTCTATTATACAGAGCGAGCTAGTGGATTGGATTGGAATTGAATGTAAATTGCCTGATATGGCAAAGGAACTACGTAAGACTTTACACAAGAAAGGTGCGCTAGAATATTTTGTGCGTATTATTCTAGACAATGTAGATTATGTGGAACAAGACCAAGTAGGAGAGGTGTTAACCGCTATACGTTGTCAAAGTGGAATGGATGAATTTGCTGTAGAGAAGCAAAGGGCAGATTTCTTTTTGAAAAAGGGGCAGACTCGCAAAGCTATAGGAATCTATCGGGAATTAATTCGGTGTAGTGAAGAAAACGGTAAGGCAGTTAAGTCTAGTATTGTTCACAACTTGGGGGTGGCATATGCAACTTTATTTGAATTTGCAAAAGCAAGTGAGTGTTTCTTAGATGCTTTTCTACATTCTAATGATAAAGAGGAGTACCTTGCTTATTTGGCAACTATGAGATTGCAAATGACAGAAGATGAGTATGTGAACTTTGTTGCTACGAAAGTGGCGCATTACAATCTATCCATTGAGTTTGAACATCAAATGAGTAGACTAGTTCAGGAATATGAAGGAAGTCATATAAATGGTAAATTTCAAGAAACGTGCAATCAATTAAGGAGGAAAAATACAGGGGAATACAAAGAATATTTAGACGAGAAAATTCAAGAAATGAAAATACAATACAAGAAAAATGAGGGATAAGAAAAGGAGTACAATTGAATCTACTAAAAGCATTATTTCGAAGAAAACAAGAAGAACAGATTGAATATGAGTTAGAAGAAATTCCAGAAGAACTAGAACCCATTGAAGCTCTTGAGGAGAAAGTGGATACCGATTCCCCTGAAGATCGGGATCGCTTTGTCATGGATTGCCTAGAAAGTATGAATGAATCCATTACAGAGGTAGAACGATTAAATGCAGAATATGGAGACGTAACGCTACATTTAACAGATATTGAGGAACTAGATCGTTTGCCACAATCAGAACGAGATTTAGTAGAAGATTGTGCCCAGAAGATTGTAGTCTTAGATGAAGAGCGTACCAATATTATGGGGAAGAAGATTCTTCTTACTAAGAAGCAATTTCAGCTCATGGAACACTTAGAAAATGAAATGCCAAAACCTTATGAGAAATTAAAAGAGGCGGAGGAATATCAAGAAAAGATTAAGTCGGATCTAAGTCGTTTGGCAGGTGAGAAAGAGGCATATGCTTATCGCAAGGAAGAATTGCAGAATTTCTTATATAATACAAAGGGAATGGCAGTTACTTGTATGATTGCATTTGTAGTGTGCGCGGTCTTACTACTTCTAATGCAGTTAGCACTGCAAATAGATGTAATGATTGGCTATATGATTGCTACCATTGCTGTTGCAACCACCATTACTATGATTTGTGTCAAACATATTGAATACAAAAAAGAAAAGCGCCATGTTTTGGCAGCTTATAATAAGATTGTCATGTTGCAGAATAAAGTAAAAATTCGCTATGTGAATAATACAAATTTATTGGAATTTTTACGTGTAAAATACAAATGTGATACTTCTAAAATTATGAATACGCTATGGAAGCGCTATCAAGAAGAATTAATTGAACGGGAACAATTTGAACGTGCCGATGAAGAGTTAGAATATGAACACATTCGATTGATGAAGTTGTTGTCACGCTATCCAATTGAGGATAAGCAGATTTGGATTTCACAGGCAAAAGCTTTGGTGGACCCACGGGAAATGGTTGAAATTCGCCATAGTTATAACACCCAGAGGCAGAAGTTACGAAAGCAGATGCAATATAATCATGATGTAGCAGAACGAAAACAAGAAGCAATTAAGGCGCTAGTGGCTCAATATCCTGACTCAGCTAGTGAAATTTTAGCCATTGTATCTCGCTATGAAGAACGAGCGGAAGCCAATACTTTTTGTTGACAGAATAGCCACAACATGGTAATATGGCAGAGCACTACAGTTTAGTGTGGTAAATCGTTAAAATATATAGTTGAAGAAAGGTACGGTTATTAGTATGAAAAGAATAATGATGACAATGATAATTCTAGTTATGACATTGGTGTCAGCTTGTAGTAATTCAAATAGCACATCCGACGGAATTGACCAATTAGTAGTAGGATTTGATGCTAGTTTTCCACCGTATGGATACCAAGATGAAACGGGAGAGTATGTGGGATTTGATCTTGATTTAGCCCAGGAAGTGTGTGACCGACTTGGGATTGAATTGGTTAAGCAACCAATTGACTGGGATTCCAAAGATATGGAACTTTCATCAGGTGCTATTGATTGTATATGGAATGGATTTACCATGAGTGAGGAACGTTTAGATACATACACTTGGTCAACACCATACGTAGACAATAGTCAAGTCTTTGTGGTTTCAAGTGATTCTGGAATTGAGACCATTCATGATTTGGAAGGAAAAGTAGTCGTAGTTCAAGTAGGCTCCTCTGCTCTTGAAGCTTTAAATGGAGAAGATACTTACGCTATTACTCAATCTTTTGCAGAGCTTGTAGAAGTGGCAGAATATAATACCGCTTTTATGAATCTAGAGGCAGGAGCAGCAGATGCGGTTGCTCTTGATATAGGTGTTGCTAATTATCAGTTGACATCAAGAGGGGATCAGTTTGTGATTCTAGAAGAAGCGTTAGCAACAGAAGTATATGCAGTAGGTTTTTCTCTAGGTGATACGGCACTACGAAATATGGTGCAAGAGCAATTAGATGCTATGATTGAAGATGGGACATTCTTGGAAATTGCAACCAAGTGGGGACTAGAAGATAGCGTGATTTTAAATAACTAACAAAAACAATGTAGCGGGGGAGCATAATGGCTCCCTCTTATTCGTGAATGGGTGACATAGAAAGGGACGGTTCATAGGCATGGATGTAATGGCAATTGTACAACAATTAGGGAGTGGAGTGAGTGTTACCATAGAAATATTTGTCGTGACTTTATTGTGCTCTATGCCACTAGGAATGGTTGTTGCATTTGGGCGTATGTCCAATCAGATTATCATACGTTCCATTGCAAAGTTATACATTGCAATTATGCGGGGAACACCACTCATGTTACAACTTATGGTTGTATATTTTGGTCCTTATTATTTATTTGGTATTCGCATTACTACATCTTATCGATTGACTGCTGTATTAATTGGTTTTTCTATTAATTATGCAGCTTATTTTGCGGAAATCTACAGGAGCGGTTTTTTATCCATACCAGTAGGTCAATATGAAGCGGCAAAAGTTCTAGGTTATAATAAGGCACAAACATTTTTCAAGATTATTTTGCCACAAGTGATTAAGAGAGTTTTACCAACGGTAACGAATGAGATGATTACACTTGTAAAAGATACTTCACTTGCATTTGTAATTGCAGTGGCAGAAATGTTTACCCAAGCTCAGAAAATTGCAGCGGCACAGACAACCATGGTTCCTTTTATGGTGGCAGCAGTATTTTACTTTATCTTTAATGCTATTGTTGCCTATGGTATGGAGCGATTAGAACGAAGATTAGATTACTATCAGTAGAAACCATGTAATGGCGAGGAAGGGAAATTTGTAGGATGAAATTATTAGAGATTAAGAATCTAAGAAAATCATATGGGGAGCTAGAGGTATTGCGTGATATTTCCTTAGAGGTATCAGAAGGTGAAGTAGTTGCAATTATTGGACCATCTGGTTCTGGAAAATCAACCCTTCTACGTTGTGCCACCATGTTAGAACAGATAGATAGTGGAGACTTAATCTATGAAGGTGCTTATGCAGCTAAGAATAATGAGAAGGAACAGAGTACTTATGCAAGCAAATCTGAATTGAAGCTGATTCAACGCAAATTTGGCCTTGTCTTTCAGAATTTCAACTTGTTTCCTCATTACAGCGTGTTAAAGAATATTATGGATGCACCTATTAGTGTGGAAAAAGTGAGTAAGAAGGAAGCAAGGGAGCGGGCAGAAGGTTTGTTGAAACAACTAGGACTTGAGGAAAAGGCTGATGCCTATCCATGTCAATTGTCAGGTGGCCAACAACAACGTGTATCCATTGCCAGAGCCTTAGCACTTCAACCAGATATTCTCTTCTTTGATGAACCAACGTCGGCCCTTGACCCAGAGTTAACAGGGGAAGTGTTACGGGTGATTAAGCAATTGGCAGAAGATAAAATGACCATGATTATTGTGACCCATGAAATGATGTTTGCAAGAGAAGTTGCGGACCGGATTATATTTATGGAAGAAGGTATTATTAAGGCAGAGGGAACACCAGAAGAAATCTTTACTTCAAAACAAGAGCGTGTGATAGAATTCATTGGAAAGAATAAAAATTAAGAAAAGAACCCATTGTCAACTATATGGTAAAAATAGTTGACAATAGGTTCTTTTCAAGCTATAATGGCAAAGTAATTATAATGTTCTAAAGAAAGAGGGGATATATATGGAAGCAAAACCACTACGCACCACTACAATACCAGTTAAGACCATTACTTATATCGGGCTTACCACCGCACTCATGTGCATTTTAGGACCTATGTCCATTCCCATTGGACTTGTGCCTATTTCATTGGGGAATCTTGCAGTATTTCTAGTTGCAATTCTCTTAGGGGGAAAATGGGGTACCATAAGCGTGCTGACTTACTTATTATTGGGAGCAGTAGGAATGCCAGTATTTTCAGGATATACAGGTGGACTTGGGAAGTTACTTGGCCCTACTGGGGGATATTTAATCGCATTTTTATTCACACCAGCCATTATTGCATTTTTTGGAAATCTATGGAAGAAACAGGTGTATATGACTTTTATAGGAATGCTAGTTTCCAATTGCGTAATCTACCTATTAGGTAGTGCTTGGCTTGCTTATCAAGCCAATATGACAATGGGGGCAGCCTTTGCAACAGGCGTCATTCCATTTGTGCTTCTTGATTTCATTAAGACTGTTGCAGCTTTTGTGGTAGCAATCCCAGTGAAAAAGACTTTGGAAAAATCTAATTTAGGAATTACGTGTAAATAGTTGTAGATTATGATAAAATGTAAGGTAATATGATGAATAGCCCCTCGTAGAGGAGAAGGGATGCCAGAATGACCTTACATGATCTACAGCCATATGAACAGATTACAATCCAGTGCCATGACAATCCAGATGCAGATGCCATCGGGGCTGGATTTGCATTGTATGAATATTTTACAAAGAAAGAGAAAACGGTACGCCTTATCTACAGTGGGCGTAATGCAATTCAAAAAACGAATTTGCTACTTATGTTGGAGCATTTAGCAATACCAATTGAACATGTGATATCAAGCGATGAGCCGATAAAGGGACTATTACTTACAATTGATTGCCAATATGGAGCCGGTAATGTTACCAGATTACAGGCTGATGCAGTGGCAATAATTGATCACCATCAAATGGAAATAGAGAATGTGGAATTATGTGAGATTCGCAGTAATCTAGGAAGTTGCTCCACTTTAGTTTGGGATATGATGAAGCAAGAGGGATATGATTTTCAGGGACAGACTGGAGTAGGTACTGCTCTTTTTTATGGGTTATTTACCGATACCAATCAATTCTCTGAAATATATAACCCTCTTGATATGGATATGAGAGATGACGTAACGTGCAATAAAAGCTTAGTTACGTTGTTTCGCAATTCTAATTTGTCCTTGAAAGAGTTAGAGATTGCAGGCATTGCCCTTATTCGATTTATTTTTAATGAAGATTATCAATATGCTATTATTAAAGCACAGCCATGCGACCCCAATCTATTAGGGTTGATTAGCGATTTCCTATTGCAAGTAGATAGTGTATCCACTTGTATTGTCTATAACGAATTAGAAGACGGCTATAAGTTATCGGTTCGCAGCTGCTCTAAAGAAGTGCGGGCAAGTGAGCTGGCCAAGTACGTTACTTCAGGAGTTGGAAGTGGCGGAGGCCACTTGGAAAAAGCAGGCGGTTTTATTAGCAAGCAACAATATATACATAAGTACAAATCTCTTCATTCAGAAGCTTATTTTAGCGAGCGAATGAATTCTTATTTTCAGGAATCCCAGATTATATATGCAAAAGAATATGAAATTGATACGAGCTGTATGCAACGTTATCGGAAGAAGAAAATTCCACTAGGATTTGTGAAAACAATTGACCTAGGAATGGTGGGAACACCGCTTACAGTACGCACGTTAGAAGGGGATCTGGACATTCGAGTAGATGAACAGATCTACATTATGATTGGCCTAAAGGGCGAAGTCTATCCCATTCAATGCCATAAGTTCCAAGCGAGTTATGAAGTGTTAGATCGGGCATATGATCTGGATATCGAATACGTTCCCACTGTTCGCAGGCAACAAGATGGAACGAGTCAGAATATCCTTTGTTATGCAAAATCTTGTGTGCCAACAGGGGAAATCCATATTTTAGCACGACAGTTAGAGAATGTTGTGAAGATCTTTACCTTATGGGATGAAGAGAAGTATATGCTTGGTAAAGTGGGAGACTACATAGCGGTACGGATGGATGATGCTCATGATATCTATGTGGTAGAACAAGGCGTTTTTCAAAAGACTTACGAAACAATAGAGCGGGAATCGTACAAGGGGGACAAATCATAAAATGAAGAAGGTAGAATATGATGCATTTATTAGTTATCGCCATTGTCCAGTGGACCAATATGTGGCAGAGGTACTTCATAAGGAATTAGAGACCTTCCGATTGCCTAGAAACTTAGTAAAGCAACGAAAGAAGCAAGAGAAAGACAAGACTAGAATCAATCGTGTATTTCGTGATAAAGACGAATTACCTATTGCAAGTGACTTGTCGGATCCCATTATGGCAGCTTTAGAGGAATCGAATTACTTAATTGTAATCTGTTCACCTAGGTTAAGAGAATCCATATGGTGCCAGAAAGAGATTGAAACTTTTCTAAAGATTCATGGACGAGACCGTATACTAGCTGTACTGGCAGAGGGAGAACCAATAGATTCCTTTCCAGATATTCTTCGCTTTCAAGAAATAGAAGTAGTGCTTGAAAATGGAGAGATTGGTACAGAGCGGAAAGAAGTGGAACCACTAGCAGCAGATGTGCGTGGGGAGAGTAAAAAGAAAATCAAGAAGAAAATCAAAGAAGAAGTGGTGCGATTAGCAGCCCCTATGTTTGATTGTGCCTATGATGAATTAAAACAACGACATAGGGAGCAACGTATTAAGAAGATAGTTACGGGAAGCTTGATCGGAGCAGCAATATGCTTCGTGTTTGGTGCGGTGAGTTCTACTATGGCACTGAGAATTCATAAGCAATCCATAGAAATTACAGAGCAAGCTTCAATTATTGAAGAACGTTATGAAGAAGCAATGGTACAGAATGCCTTGGCAAGTGCCACAACAGCTCAGTACCTATTGGAATCAGGTGACCGTATTGCTGCTTTACAGATGTCATATGAGGCTCTGCCAATGTCACAAGATTCATCAGAAACCATACCATATACAGCACAAGCCCAGTATGCACTAACAAGTGCAAGCTATCTCTACCAAATGGGAGGTGATCTTCTACCGAGTATAATGCTACACCACGATTCCAATGTATCCATGTTTCTGTTTTCACCAGGAGGTGATTTACTCGTAACGATTCAAGAATATGGACAAGTTGTAGTATGGGATACCATAACGAAAGAGGAAATCGGTGAATTTACCATTCAGTCAAGCCAAGTTTCAATGGCGGAATCTACAATGGTATTTCTAGATAATCAGCGAATATTCTACCCGACTACGTCAGGTTTTGCTATTTATCATATAGAGCAAGGCACCACAATATATGAGCACGAATCTATAAAACCTTATGAAGTGAAGTTAAATCAAAGTGGAACACTTCTGTATATTAAGTGTTACGATGGATACTACGTATGGGATGCTATTACGTATGAGCAACTAGACTTTGTTGCCCAAAATAGTATTGCGACCAACTACGATGTTTATTTTGCCTATGATGATACCACTTTGTTGGTAGTAACGGAACATGAGTTGTCAGGACTTACTGTGGAAACATATGACTATGAAAGCCAGACAATCAGTAGTATACAAGAAGTGAATCTGTCCAATTTTTCTCGTTTGCAATTAGTGGGAGAAGAGGGAATCTTACTCATAGCGAACAATTATGAAACAGCGGAAGGGGAAATACAACCCACTACATTAGGGGAATTGATGTATCTAGAAGGGGGAGTTGTACAGTGGACTTATCATAAGGAAGGAGACAGTTGCTATGAAGTCAGTATAGCAGGGGCTAATGGAGAATACATTGTAGTACAAGGTTATTCAGAGCTTACCGTAATAGACATTCATACAGGAGAAGTATTAGATACCATTAATTATGGACAGCAGATCGTATGGTCTTGCTTGTTAAAAGGGAGTGAGTGTACCATGCAAGTTGCGCTCAGAGATGGCAGCTATTATGCACTGAATATTGAGTATTATTATGATAATGGAACCCCGATTTATCTTAATACGAATGCATACAATATTAAGCAATTTGATGTAGGCCTATTTTATTTTGCGCAGCTTATGTACAATAGCACAGGAGTGGTTCTCTATACCTATGAACGAAATGAGGATGTGGAAGATGTGCTACAGCTAGAGAATACCTTAATGAATGTTTCTATTAGTGATAACGGAGAATTTGCCATAGGAACTATGCAACAGACCCTAGAAGTCTATGATGTGTTAAATGGTAGACTCCTCTATGAAGTAGAAATGGATTCATTTCTTACAGATGCTGTATTTGTAGGGGCAGATTGCGAGTATGTGGCAGTATTATCATCTCAAATGGTTACAGTAATAGAAGCGGAAACGGGCAGACAAGTGAGCCAGTTTGAAGTGGAGGTCATGAGTAGCGATACATATGTATTCCACCAAGATTCCGCAAGGTTATCCATTGTGACGGACGAACAAGTAATATGTTATGATGTACTAACTGGAACGCAAGTGTATCAGTGTGATATGAGTGAAGCTTTAACAGACCAGAATGTAGTAGCCCTAGATGAAAGCGAACGATATGTGGGGGTTGCTTCCAAACAAGAAAATGAGATTCAAATATTTGAGATAGAGGGAGAGCTAGCTTGTACCATTGAGGCGGATGTCTTGCTCGTGCGACATATGTTCTTTCATGAAAGCGACGCAAAGTTATATGTACGCTATGCGGATAATACCGTGGAAGTATACCGAGCAGATACGGGAGAATGGATTGCCACTTATGATGGATTAGAGGATACTATCTTAGGGGTGAACCAGAAGTCGGATGGTGTAGAAAGTGTGCTGTATGGTTATAGCAATGGTTATGTGGTGAATGAATCCCATGAATTAATTGAAAGAATTCCATACTATTGCAGTGAGATAGCAGGTCAGTATTATCTGAGAAAAACCACTCAAATTGTTACTGTTCCAGACTATTCTTATGAAGAATTGTTGCAGTATGCAGAGAAATTGTTGTAAGGGTCCGGGATATCTTAAAATATTATAAAGTTGAGGATAGTCGTTGATTTCTACTTATTGCTAGGGTATAATGGGCAAGTAATGGGATATGAAACGAAAGAGATGGAGATTCGTGTAAAAATCAAGTTTTGCACGCAAATTTGCACTTACGCCCAAATAGTACAGGCGTTCAAAGAATGGAGGATTACTATGGAAAAATTAGAGCTATTGTATGAAGGTAAAGCAAAGAAAGTCTACAAAACAGAAGACCCAGATATTTTAATCGTTGATTATAAAGACGATGCCACTGCATTTAATGGTGAGAAAAAAGGCACGATTGTAGGAAAAGGTGTTGTAAATAATCGGATGTCTAACCATGTTTTTAAAATATTGGAAGAAAAAGGTGTTCCAACTCACTTAGTAGAAGAATTAAGTGATCGAGAAACAGCTGTAAAGAAGGTGGATATTGTGCCTCTTGAAGTGATTATTCGTAATGTGGCAGCAGGAAGCTTCTCTAAGAGACTTGGAGTAGAAGAGGGAACGCCATTTAAAGCACCAACTGTAGAATTTAGCTATAAAGATGATTCTCTAGGGGATCCATTAATTAACGACCACTTTGCAGTTGCCTTAGAATTAGCAACTTGGGAAGAAATCGAATTAATTAAAAAGTATGCATTTCAGGTGAATGATGTATTAAAGGCATATTTCTTACAAGCTGATATGAAGTTAATCGACTTTAAAATCGAATTTGGACGATATAAAGGAACCATTATATTAGCAGATGAAACATCTCCTGACACATGCCGTTTATGGGATGTTCATACCAATGAGAAGTTAGATAAGGATCGTTTTAGAAGAGACTTAGGTAACGTGGAAGAAGCATATAACGAAGTGTTTAAACGTTTGGGATTATAAGAAAGCGGTGGATCATGAGCACAGATAAGTACACAAGTCCACTTTCGGAACGTTATGCGAGTAAAGAAATGCAATTTATTTTCTCCCAAGATATGAAATTTCGTACTTGGAGAAAATTATGGATTGCTCTTGCAGAAACGGAGAAAGAACTAGGACTTCCAATTACAGAAGAACAGATTGAAGAATTAAAGAAGTATCAAGATGAGATTAACTATGATGTGGCAAGGCAACGTGAGAAGGAAGTGCGTCACGATGTAATGAGTCACGTATATGCCTATGGCGAGCAATGCCCCAAAGCAAAAGGCATTATTCATCTAGGAGCAACTTCTTGTTATGTAGGTGATAATACTGACATTATTGTTATGTGTGAAGCGCTTAAGCTAGTTAAGAAGAAACTTGTCAATGTCATGGCAGAACTTGCACGATTTGCAGAGGAATATAAAGACCTTCCAACACTTGCCTTTACCCATTTTCAACCAGCGCAACCTACTACTGTGGGAAAACGAGCAGCAATTTGGTTACAAGAATTTTGTTTGGATTTGGAAGAACTAGACTTTGTGCTTGGTAATATGAAGTTACTTGGATCGAAGGGGACGACAGGAACACAAGCTAGTTTTCAAGAATTATTCGATGGAAATGATGAGATTATTAATCAAATTGATCCGATGATTGCGGCAAAAATGGGATTCACGGAATGTTATCCAGTATCAGGACAAACTTATTCTAGAAAAATTGATACGAGAGTGTTAAATGTATTATCTGGTATTGCGGCTAGTGCCCATAAGATGTCTAATGATATTCGTCTGTTACAACATCTCAAAGAGATTGAAGAACCTTTCGAGAAAAGTCAGATTGGTTCCTCTGCTATGGCTTATAAGAGAAATCCAATGAGAAGTGAGCGAATTGCATCGCTTGCCAATTATGTGATTGTGGATGCACTTAACCCGGCTATTATTTCTGCCACGCAGTGGTTCGAGCGCACATTGGATGATTCGGCAAATAAGCGTCTAGCTGTACCAGAAGGTTTTTTGGCAGTAGATGGTATTTTGGATTTATGTCTTAATGTGGTGGATGGTTTAGTAGTCTACCCTAAGGTGATTGAGAAACGATTGCGCAGTGAATTACCATTTATGGCTACGGAAAATATCATGATGGATGCAGTGAAGAAAGGCGGCGACCGCCAGGAACTCCATGAACGCATTCGCGAATTATCTATGGAAGCGGGGAAGAATGTAAAAGTGAATGGGTTAGACAATAACCTATTAGAGTTAATCGCAGCGGACTCCTCTTTTCAGATGACTTTAGAAGAATTGCAAGAGGCAATGGAACCAAGCAAGTATGTGGGACGTTCTGCTGTACAAGTAGATGCGTTTCTTGCTCAGGTAATTAACCCGATTTTAGAGGGGAATAAAGCCTTGCTAGGAATGAAAGCAGACATTAGTGTATAACGCAGGAGGTTTTGCTTATGCGTATTCGAGGTTCTACCATTGTATTTATTATAGTATCAATTGTATTGTTGGCAGTTGCCGTTCATATGGGAATGGATACTCATGATGCAAGTGAGTATGAAGATCTAGGTGTGTATACCCTTGTATACGGTTCCGTTAAGCGAGAGACAGACAGCGATGACGACACTTACTATGAAGTAGAGTATTATGTAGAGATTGAAGGGGAGCGTTATACAGAGGATAATGGTCACTTTAATACGCAAGTGGATGCAGAAGAATACGCAGAACAAGTACCAAGTTATGAACGAAGAGCCTTTGGATATCGAGAAGCGGGCACTCTTATACAATTAGGATTTGTCCATATAAATGGTACTGCAGAAGATTATGTGGAGAATCGTATGCTGAAGGTTTATTTAGTAGGTGGATTTGCATGTATCTTTCTTGCGATCTGTATTGGGAACGTAGTGAAACAAGAGATTAAGTGGAGAATCAAGAATAAAGTATTATATGGCGATGAATAAACAAGGAGAAACCCTCTTGCTTAACCGTATGGAACGGTTTGGTAAGAGGGAGTTGTGTGACTACTTAGTGGGATGTACGGTGCAAGAAGCAAAATGTGTACAGAATCAGCTTAAGAGCATTGAACGCGTTTGAAATTCTTCTTCCCACGCTTTACCACTAATCCTTCGCCAGATAGTTGGTCTGTAGTATATTGTGTCTTAATGTCTGTTACTTTGGTACCTTCTACACTTACACCACCTTGCTCCACTGCTCGCCTAGCTTCTGATTTGGAAGGAACAAGTTCAGCTTGTACAAGAAGTGTCAAGATGTCAATGGAACCGTCTGTAAAAGCTTCGTCCTCTAGTGTGACGGTTGGCATATTAACAGCACTACCACTTGTAAAAATAGCGCGCGAGCTTTCCTGAGCTTGATTTGCCTCTGATTGTCCGTGTACAAGATTTGTTAACTCGTAAGCAAGAATTTCTTTGGCTGTATTTAATTGACTGCCTTCCCAAGTATCCATTGCTTCGATTTCTTCGATTGGTAAGAAGGTAAGCATTTTTAGACATTTTAGCACATCTGCATCTCCAACATTTCTCCAGTATTGATAGAATTCGAATGGAGATGTTTTCTTAGGGTCAAGCCATACAGCACCTGATTGAGTTTTGCCCATTTTCTTGCCCTCTGAATTGAGTAGTAAAGTAATGGTCATAGCTCCGGCATTTTTACCAAGTTTTCTACGAATTAATTCTGTTCCGGCTAACATATTGCTCCATTGGTCGTCGCCGCCAAATTGTAAGTTACAACCATATTGTTGGTAAAGTGCGTAAAAATCATAGCTTTGCATAATCATATAGTTAAATTCAAAGAAGCTTAGACCTTTTTCCATACGTTGCTTATAACATTCTGCACTGAGCATACGATTTACACTAAAGTGTGCACCTACTTCTCGTAGAAGTTCGATATAATTTAGTTCTAAAAGCCAATCAGCATTATTTACCATAAGAGCTTTATCTTCACCGAACTCAATAAATCGACTCATCTGTTCCTTAAAACAATCGCAATTGTGTTGGATGATTTCAGGCGTCATCATCTGGCGCATATCACTACGACCAGAAGGGTCACCAATCATGCCAGTACCGCCCCCTAAAAGTGCAATTGGCTTATTACCAGCCATTTGCAAACGCTTCATCAGGCATAAAGCCATAAAATGTCCTACGTGTAAACTGTCAGCAGTTGGGTCGAATCCAATATAAAAGGTGGCCTTTCCTGTATTAATTAATTCCTTAATCTCTTCTTCGTCAGTTACTTGGGCAATTAAGCCTCTTCGTTGTAATTCTTCATAAATGGTCATAGTTGTGTACGTCCTTATTATAATATGTTTAGGTGTTGATTCTACTGCATTTATTATAGGTAGAAAAGAAATGGTTGTCAAGTAATAGAGAGGTATTGTAATATATTAAGAAGCGATTATGAGAAAGAAGGACGAATATGCAACAACAAATAAAGGCAATTATTCTAGATATCGGAAATGTATTAGTAGACTTTTGTTATGAGGAGTTTGTGGATGGGTTTACCCATTCTCCGGAGCATAAGCGACGACTGATACCAGTTGCGTGGAAAAGAATGTGTATTTATTGATGATTTATTAGACAATATTCAAGCTGCTAGAAAGCTTGATTTTCATACCATACATTTTCAAAGTTATGAGCAGATGGTAGGGGAGCTAGATGGGATTATGAAAGAAGTGTAACAGTGCTAATGTTTGCGTTCTTTCCACTTTTTAATAACCCACAAATAAAGCCAAAGAAGAAGGGGAATGGCAACGGTGCCAAATAAACTGGCCTGAAACCATTTGCCGCTTTCGCTTTGGTCGAAAATAGCCAGAATAAATGTAGCAATATAGAGTCCTGCCAATAGTAATACGGCAATGATACAAAGAATACGTTTCGTGCGTTGTGACATAGTATAATCCATCCTTTTCTAAGAGTCTGGCAACCAAACTGCCAACTTTAGTGTCTACAATAATCAATCGTTATGATATGCATGTATTTTATCATATCTTTCCTCCGTGAGCTAGAAGAAAATTTATAAGTTCTTCTCATGACACGTGATTGCTTATTGAAAGAACTTTATGGTATACTATGAAATATAAAATAGATAATAGAATTCGTGATGGAGTGGTAGATGGGAAAGAATAAGATTAGAATCATTGGAATGTTACTTATGATAGCAATTGCAACCGTAGCTTGTGGTAATAAGGAAGTGGAGACACAGATTACACAAGGGTACGAGCTACTAGAACAATTAGAATACGAAACAGCTTTGGAGAACTTCACTGCAATCACCCAGGCTACTGATGAACAGTGGAGATTAATTGCAAGAGGAAGTGGAATTGCTTACATGGGGCTTATGGAGTATGAAGAAGCAATAGTCTCCTTAGAGGAGGCACTTTCTTATAGTAATGGAATTGTGCAGCCAGTAGATTATGATATTAATTATTATCTGGCAGCAGCCTACTACAAGTTAGGTGAGTATGAAAATGCTATTGCAACTTATGCATCGATTGTAGCTCTAGAAGAACAGGAACAGCAGGCCTATTATTTAATGGGGGTTTCCAAGCTACAACTAGGGTTAATCGATGAAGCGTGTGCAGATTTTGAGGCAGCAATTGCTTGTGATACGACTAATTATCAAGTGTTAATTGATATTGTACAGAATTTAAATGAAGCAGGCGAAGGGGAACGAGGTGCTGTTTACTTACAGAATGTCATTGATACGGTGCAAGATAAGTTGGATTATGCTACCAGCGGAATGATCTATTACTATTTAGAAGATTATGAAATGGCACGCCTAAGCCTAGATGAAGCCAAGGGAAGTAGCGAAGAAGTGACGTTAATGTTAGGGAAAACTTACGAGGAATTAGGTGATGTGAATTATGCGGCGTCTGTTTACCGAGACTATCTCGCCACTAATCCAGAATGTGTTTCCATTTATAACCAATTAGCTCTTTGCCTTATGAGACAAGAATTGTATGAGGAGGCATTGGTAGCAGTGCAAGATGCTCTTTTAATAGAAGATAATAGTATGAAGCAGACGTTGCTATACAATGAAATTATGCTGTACGAATACTTGCAAGAATATTCTACTGCAGCTGTGCTAATGGAGTCTTATTTAACGAAATACCCAGCAGATGAAGTGGCGCAAAGAGAATATGAATTCTTAAGCACACGATAGATAGAATGGAGAAGAAAGATATGATTAATCAATTAATTCAAAAGATTCAAGTTACAAATGCCCCTATTGTAGTAGGATTGGATCCTATGATGAGCATGATTCCACAACAGGTTCAGCAAGCAGCCTTTGAGCAATATGGAGAGACTTTAGAAGGTGCAGGAGAAGCAATTTACCAATTTAATAAGGGCATTGTGGATGAGATTTATGATTTAGTTCCTGCAGTGAAACCACAAATAGCCATGTATGAACAATTTGGAATTCCAGGACTTATGGCATTTCACAAGACGGTGGAATATTGTAAGAAGAAAGACTTGATTGTAATCGGTGATATTAAGCGAGGTGATATTGGCTCTACTTCGGAAGCTTATGCAGTAGGACATTTGGGAAAAGTACAAGTGGGGAGCCAGCATTATTATGGGTTTGATGAAGACTTTGTTACCGTGAATCCTTACCTTGGTACAGATGGAATTGCTCCATTTATTAAGGTGTGTAAAGAAGAGCAAAAAGGCTTGTTTATTCTAGTGAAAACATCTAATCCAAGTAGTGGTGAGTTCCAGGATCAATTGGTAGATGGGAAGCCTTTGTATGAAATTGTTGGCAAGCAAGTAGCTAAATGGGGAGAAGAGCACATGGGTTCTTAAGAAGTG
>JAWXVE010000026.1:0-29009 GCA_044425575.1 Eubacteriales bacterium
TCATATTTCCACGCAATAAAAAAGCCCCAACCCATTGATAAATCAATGAATTAGGACTCTCACCTGCGGATGACAGGAATCGAACCTGCACGGTCTCCCACTAGATCCTAAGTCTAGCGCGTCTGCCAGTTCCGCCACATCCGCTTATCGTGACCATTTCGACCACGAACTACATCATACTCTATCTGGTATTATCTTGTCAAGCTGATTTTTAAAATATATTGATTTTTTTCTGATTTAAATCAGCAACTTTATCAATCATTAAATCTAAGATTTCCATGAGTTGGTCAGAAGCTTCCACCGCACTTGTATATCCAGCTTCCGCACCATGCTTATTGCCTTCACGAATCTGATCTGCTGTACGTTCGCCTGATTGATGCACCTTCTTATGTAATGGATCAATGCGTGCCCAATCATGCTTAATATCAGCATTGCTAATTGGGATTGCCTGATAAAAATGTCCAAATGCACACTTTTGCTCATTAAATTGTAGTGGTTCAATATACATATCTTCTACCATACCTCGTAATTTAAGCACCCAATCTTTATGAGCTTGCTTTGCACTACGAAGAGTTGTAATGAATTCTTCATTGGAAATTCTAAATTGCCCTCTTAAGGTTCCTGTAAAAAGCTTGTGGCTAATATTCGAAACGTCATCATCTATACCACGAATCTTCTGCGCATAGTCAGAACTCTTAGTTGATAGACGATCAATATCCTTAATCATACGCACTAAGTTTTGCGTATCACGATCTGATTGTTCCATGGCAATGTTAATATTCTTCATAGATTCACGAATATGAGACATAGAATCTTCCATACCGATTAAGTTATCTGTAACATCTTCTAGCATAACTGTGTTATCTTTTACTTGAACGGCAACTATTTCTACCTTCTCCCCAAGGGAATTTGTGGAATCACTTGTACGTTGTAGACTTGTTCTGCTTTCCTTAGCAGCTACTCCGATATCCTTAACAAAGCTTCTCATGCCTTCTAGGTTCTGTTTGGTATCATCTGCCAAAGTACGTACTTCTTCTGCAACTACAGCAAATCCTTTTCCTTGTTCTCCTGCACGTGCTGCCTCAATTGCTGCATTTAAAGCAAGAAGATTAGTTTGATTCGCTATGGCTTGTACACTTTCAACAATCTTATCTACTTCTGTTGCCAAGTTTACTAGTTGCTCTATATTATCTGTCATCACTTGACTATCTTGGTTCATCTCTAACTTAATCTCAGAAACTTCTTCCAGTAATCGTTGACTTTCATTATTCTTACCAATTAAATCTTTGGCTTCTGAAGTAATGGATGCTACTGTTCCTAGCGTGTGCTCTACAATATCACCCACTTCAATCATACTAGCACCAGTTTCCTCTACCACGGCTAGATTGGAATGACTGATATCTGCTAATTCTGCTGATGCAGTCTTTAATTGTTCCGACACTCCATTCATCTCAAGGTCGAATGTACTAATCATAGAAGTAATACCAAGCAAACGATTAGCCGCCTCTGACATATTGCATTCATTAGATACCAACACTTCAAGTCGTTGACGAACATCCGATGAAAGTCTAGCACTTGCTCGGCTACTCTCAATACTTCCACTTCGTTTTAGTGATTCTTCCATTGAACCTATTGCATTCATAAGGTCATTACTTTTCATTTTAGCACTCATAGAAACCTCCATACATTTTCTTTTTAAGTATAACAATATGTCTTTCCTGTTCCATATTGTATTATATTACCACAATTTTAATATAATTGCAGTAATATTTCAAGAAAAAAAATAAAAAGCTTAACATTTGTTAAGCTTTCATGAGACATCGGGGATTCGAACCCCGGACAACTTGATTAAAAGTCAAGTGCTCTACCAACTGAGCTAATATCCCGTACAGGGCTAGTACGATTCGAACGTACGAATGCAGCAGTCAAAGTGCTGTGCCTTACCGCTTGGCGATAGCCCTATATTCATTATTCAGCATATAGCTGAGGGTGGATAATGGGGCTCGAACCCACGATCTCCAGAACCACAATCTGGCGCGTTAACCAACTACGCTATACCCACCATAATTATGTATGATATTCTAATGAAATATTTTACATAAACGTGTTCGAAGGGATTCGAACCCCCGACCTACGGCTTAGAAGGCCGTTGCTCTATCCAGCTGAGCTACGAACACATAATACACAGTGTCTTGATAATGTATAAGCGGGTGATGGGAATCGAACCCACGTATCTAGCTTGGAAGGCTAGTGTTCTACCATTGAACTACACCCGCATAAGTAATAGCATTCAATTAAATTACAAAGTCGGGGTGACAGGATTCGAACCTGCGACCTCCTGGTCCCAAACCAGGCGCTCTAGCCAAGCTGAGCCACACCCCGTAACAATAATTTTGCGTTACCTTTATTGTTCCCGAATCGGTGACGCAAAATAGATTATATTATAGCTAGCTTAAAATGTCAACAACTTTTTTCACTTTTTTTATTTCTTTTTATTTCTATCATAACCACTTTCTTCACTAATTATTCATTAGATTTTTTTCATAAGAAATCATCACCTCTTTCATAGAACGCAAAGCTTTTCCTCTATGGCTAATTTGATTTTTCTCTTCTAGTGACAATTGCGATAAAGTTTTCTGAAACTGAGGCACGAAAAAAATAGGATCGTACCCAAAGCCATTACCCATAACCTCTTCATAACCAATGACACCTTCAATAGTTCCTCTAACTACCGCTTCCGTTCCATCTGGCATAACACAAGCAATGGCACATACAAAACGTGCTGTTCTCTCATGTTCCTTTGCACTTGCTAACCGCTCAATAATATTGTTGTTTTTAATATGATAAGAGGTATCTTCGCCCATATAACGTGCCGAATAAATACCTGGTTCTTTATTAAGATAATCCACTTCCAAACCAGAATCGTCTGCTAATACAAACCCCTCTACTAGCTTAGTAATTTCTCGTGCTTTAATGAGCGCATTTTCCTCAAAGGTATGTCCATTTTCTTCTATGTCAACAGTAATACCTGCTTCTTTGAGGGATTTCACTTCCATACCTAAATCCCCTAGTAGATTTCTAATTTCTCTCATTTTACCTTCATTTTTAGTTGCAAATATAATCTGCTTCATCTATTCTTGCTCCTCCGTCATCACATAAGCGCTTTGTATACCCTTAAGAATGCCCTCTGCTACTAGGTTAATATAGCCTTCGTCCTCTAGCAAATTCCTCTCCCAATCATTTGAAATACATCCAATTTTAATAGTTGTCATGGGAACCGTTGCACCTATCACAATGGGATCTTCTTCTAAAGTCGCTTTTACCAATCCCAAGGCTTGTGTACCTGTGGTCTGTGCTACACTTTTTAATATTTGATCTGACAAGGTAATACTATTAAATTCCGGAATAAAATATTCATCATTGTAAATAGCCGTTGCACCATAAACAGCAGTATCCTCTTGTTGATCTACTTCTATGCGAATGGCCATGTCAGCCATGGAACTATTAATAAATTGCAAACGCAACTCATCTGAAATGGCATCCTCCGATGTTCTAGTATAGTATACCTTATAATCTGTAGTTCCTAATTTTTCCTTTAACGCAAGTGCTACTGCTAGAACAATATCTTCCTCGTTAGATTCAAATAACCCACCTGCTTCCTCTTCCAAGCCGTATGCAGGATCAATCACTATGATGTTCTCGTATAGTTCATTTGGATAATAAAAATTGACAAGTATCGTATTATTCTTATAGGTTACAACATGTTCATACATTTCATTCAGTTGAAAGATTAGATAAGTATATCCCTCGCTCGTAAAATGATATGCCACACTTACATAATCTTGATTATCTTCCATAATAGCAGTCTGATAAAAGTATTCATACTCTCCTTCTATCTTAAAGATTAATTGGCGATATAAATAATTGTTCTCTACTTGAACCTTACTCTGTTGAATGGTTTCCTCTAGTGGTATAGTAAGATGATCTGCCATCTCTCCATTCTTAACTACCTCTAACTTTATTTCTGATTGTAAAGATTCATTTTGAAGCTCTTCTACTAGCCCTTCTTCACTAGTACTAGCATGTAGGTAAATAATCTCTCTTTGCATACCATAATAGACCATACCCGTCATTGCGCCTATGGAAAATAGAACAATAAAAATACTTGCATACTTTAATAGTTTTTCTTGCATACTTTATACTCTCTTAGGTGGCTTTGGTCCCATAAATTGATAATAATATGTTTTCATCATACCATTATAGATTTTACGGTTTTTGTTTGCTTTAACACCCATTACTTGTTCGGCTGTTTCATAGGAAGTGATTACATACATAGACCAAGAATCAAGCTTCTTATATCGCTCACCTATGATGCCATACAACCTATGAATGGTCTCTTTGTCTTCTAATCGCTCCCCATAAGGCGGGTTAGTAATTAAAAATCCATACTTTTTCGGATGGCTTAATTGCTCCACCCCTCTTTTTTGAAAATGAATGCAATGGTCTACTCCAGCAAGCTTTGCATTTTCCCTTGCAATACGAATCATTTCCTCATCTATATCATACGCTTGAATATCCACTTCTACCGTATCATCTATTAATTCTCGTGCTTCTTGGTAGCAATCATTCCATTCTTCCTTGGAAATCAAGTTCTTCCACCCTTGAGCTAAAAATCTCCGATTCATTCCTGGTGCTATATTACAAGCTATCATAGCTGCTTCAATTGGAATTGTGCCACTTCCACAAAAAGGATCCACTAGAATACGGCTTTTATTCCAAGGTGTAAGCATAATTAATGCGGCCGCAAGATTTTCTGCAATCGGGGCCTTTGCAACAAGCTTTCTATAACCTCTTTTATGTAGAGATTCTCCTGTGGTATCAAGGCCAACTGTTACTTTGTCTTTTAGGAGAAATGTTCGAACAGGATAACTTGCTCCGCTTTCAGAAAACCAGTCTGTATGATAGGTTTCCTTCATTTTCTCTACCATAGCCTTCTTCATAATGGATTGAATATCCGATGGGCTAAATAATTGACTTTTTACACTTCCTGCTTTGGCTACCCAGAATTTGCCATCTTCTGTAATATAATCTTGCCAGGGAATCTTCTTAGTCTCTTGAAACAGTTCTTCATATGTAGCTGCATGAAAAGAACCTACTTTAATTAAAACACGTTCTCCCGTGCGAAGGAATATATTGGCTCTGCAGATTGCTTCCTCATCTCCAATAAATGTAACTCGTCCATCTTCCACTAAGGATACATCATAACCCAAATCTGTAATTTCTCGTTTTAATACTGCCTCTAGACCGAAATGGCATGGTACAATTAATTCAAATGTTTTCATTTTTTATTTTGCTCTATCTTCTTTTGCATATTAATAGTGACCTATTACTCTATGTATGCGAGATGAAATCATCCATCTCGCATTTACTAATTCTTTTTGAAGCAGTCTGATTGGTCTGACGCGCTGTTGCAGCCGCACCCATCTGTTGCACTTTTAGAAGAATAACTATTATTTGTCTTATTCTGGTAATCATTCTTATGACTATTTGATGTTTTGTTGTCTGTTTTTTGCTTACTTGTTGAATTGCTATAATTATTTTTAGCCATTATAATCCTCATTTCCGATCAAACTATTGAAAAATCTTTTGATCCACAACTAATCTTATTGGTTACACCATTAGTATGTCTCTCGAGAATGACTTTATACAATTACCGATTACCAAATACTGTCTAGGAACGATTCAGGTATTTCACAATCCATTTTACAAGTTGTATTACTACAAAAAATACAATGATATACGGAAGCAACGTAATAAAAAGCGTACCAACCACAATTAAAACAGTAATAATAATCAGCAGAGTTACAATCCACTTCCATCTAAATGGGCGTGCTGCTTTACTTTGTGATTCTTCTCCATGTTTGTGGTTCACTTCATGATAAGTCGTTTCATGAGCACCCGCTTCAATCATGGACTTAGCAAGTAGCTTGGGATTTCCAAGCATAGTAAGTACTTCCTCTTCTGTATTGCCCTTACGCATTTCTAATTCAATATACTCTTGATAATATTGTATATGTTCTTCTACTACTTGACTGTTCAAGGAGCCAGCCAATGCACTTCGTAACTGATGCGAAAATTCAAGCTTATTCATTGTCACCTCTCCATTCTACAATTTCAAAAAAGAGAGTGCAATCTACACTCTCTCCCTACTTTCACGTGCGCTAGAGGATTCGAACCCCCGACCTTTTGGTCCGTAGCCAAACGCTCTATCCAGCTGAGCTAAGCACACATTTTCTGTTACACTTGAAAGCTGTAACAGTTGATATTCTACTTTAAATTTCTCGCTTTGTCAATAGTAAATTTTAAGTTTCCCAAACTTTGGGCTATTCGTTTTCTACATCTTGTTCTAATTGGAAGAACCGCATGGCATCTGTTAGGTTGGTAATACTATTTTGGTTGGCATGAGATTGTCCCTTTACCGTATGCGTCTTTTGAGAAATCTCGCTAACTTTTTCAGCAATGGCAACTGTGCCTTCTGTACCATTTAAAGCTGCTGTGGTAACTTCTTCAATACCTGTGCTAATATGCTCAATAGAATTAAATAACTTATCCGTACTCTTGCTAATAATAGTTACACATTCATAGACTGAATCTGCATCTGTATTATATTGCACACTTGTATCTAAGAGCATTTCGTAGTCTTTTAGAACTTGGTTATCTACAAAATCTAATAACTTTTTCGCATCATCTACTACACTTCCCACTGCCTCTGATACATTTTCTGTAATCATAGAAATATTAGAAACAGCTTCCTTGGAATTCTCCGCTAAAACTCTAATCTGATCTGCTACCACTGCAAAGCCTTTCCCCGCCTCGCCTGCTCTAGTAGCTTCAATAGAAGCATTAATTGCAAGAAGATTTGTCTTAGCTGTAATTTTTAAAATAGTCTGAGTCAATTCTCGTATCTCTGTAATTGCACCTGCTTTTTCAATAGATTGACGTAATTCTTGATTGGTTTCGTTATAGATTTCTGAAGCAATTGCATGAGACTTCTTAGATTGCTCATTTAATGCTTCTGCACGTTCCTTTATCTCTGCTGATAAGGCATCCACATCTTCGGTGTGGTGTTTCATATTGGTTACTTCTGCCTTAATCTCAACAGTTGCAGCGTTCATCTCTTCTGTAAAAGCCGTAGTCTCTTCCATTGCAGCTGATAATTCTTGAGCTGATGCTGAAATATCGACAATACTTTCATCAATTGCATCAATATCTTCCATTGTTTGTTGGGAATGGGTTCCAATAACTATTAGGTCACGCTTTACATGTGCAATAGCATCTGCAATTTTATCTTTTGTATTCATCGATGCATTGGCAATAATACCCACTTCATCTTTTCTGCTTAGGATGGAACGGTCATATGTAGCAGTAAAGTCACCTTCTTCCATAGACTGGATTCGCTTCTGAACATAAATAATACCTGAGGATATCACATGTCCAATAATGTAAGCGATCACAAGAGATAAAATCAAAGAGATAGACGATAAGGCCACTAATCTAGTAATGGTACTTGTAACGCCTGCTTCTGCATTCTCTACATTCAAGGCAATCGACCACATTCCAATAATCTCTCCATTATCATCTTTAAGTGGCATATATTGTCGCATTACACTCGTTCCATTTATTTCTGTTGCCATATCGAGAATTTCCCCATTAACAAGAACCTTCTCTACTGCTTCTGCATCAGCAGTCATACCAACAATATATTCTCCAGTTGATTCTTCATTGTTGGTTACAACACTCGTATCCTCCACATAAATGGTCATAAGAATATCAACCGTACCCGTTAAAGATTCGATTAATTCATAATTATCATTGATTAGCGTATCACCCTTCATAATCTGTCCATTTGATTCACTCCACTCACCTGGTGCTTTCTCGTCTAGAATCTGTTGGATTAATTCAGAGCAGTTTTGCAATTCATGAATGCTGTTTTCACTAATTAAATTGCGTAAATTGTTAGGAATTGTAGTTAATATAATTGTTGACATGATTTCTAGAATTAAAACAGATGCAATCATAATCTTCCATTTAATTTTCATATGTTTCCTCTTTTCTGTTTTTTCACTAATTTCCTTTCAGTATAGTATATTTTACAGACATTTTCAAGAAAACTTTTAATTTTATGTCAAAACTTTTAATTTTATGTCAAAACATGATATTTTGTTGTATTTTTGCACATTATGCTCAATCCTTAGCCCAACCCATTGTGCGAAACATCATATGTTGTTGCAAGACTTTTCGAATCTCATTTCGTCTTAAGTGCTCACCTATAAACACTGCTTTGCTATCACCCTGTTTCTCTATTCCTGTAATCGTATAGTTCGTATCCATAACATCAAATCTTAGGTGATTCTGCCCTATCTGTAAGATTCCTTTCCCTCTTACAATCTTGCCAAAAACTCCGCGAATGACAAGTTCTAAGAATAAAATCAAATCCACTTCACTTGTTAAACGAATCTGAGTTAATCCTAAATTCTCTAATCCCTCCAATTCGGCATCGCTAGTTTTGATCAAACTACCATCAAAAGAGTGACATAACAAATGAGACCACCACTCTTTCTCACACTTAGAGTAGTGCCCTGTTATAATCTGAGCCTTAGAATTTAGTTGCTGTATCTTTTGTCGTAATTCCTCTTCTTCTTCAGAAGAGATTGTCTCTGAATGAGAATTCAAAATAGTACTAGCAGATGCAATCTGATCTTCATAGATTTCTCTATAATCACTCATATGCTTGTTATACAGCCGCCAATCCACAATAGTGATTGGTGCTAAGAGATGAATTCTCTCATATTCGATCTTCTGAATGCGTTTAATAATTCGACTAAGTTGACCAACACCCGTTGGTTCTACCACTAAATATTCCGGATCAATTGTATTGGCAATTGTAAGAATAGAAGATGCAAAATCCTCTTGTGTAGAACAACATACACAACCTTCTGTCAGTTCCCATATATTAATAATGGATTCCTTTTTCTCTTCTTCAAAGAGGTCACCGTCTATTCCCACTTCACCATATTCATTTTCTAAAATCACAAATTCCTTCTTAGTATGCGAGGCAAGAGCCTTGATAAAGGTGGTCTTCCCCGCTCCTAAGAATCCTGATATTACAAGTATATTCATGGTATTCTTTAATCTGCTAACTTCACTACTGGTTTAATTAAATCGGCAGGCTTATCTTTCATTAGGAATAACGCTTCTTCTAAATGCTCCCATCCTTCAAACACATGTGTTGAAAGTGGTGACAAATCGAGTTTACCCGATGCAACTAATGCACCTAATTTTTCCATTCTAAGACGTCCACCTGGTGTTAATCCTGCATTGATTTGCTTATGACCCATACCAACTCCCCACTCTGTGCGTGGAATCGTTATATAATCGCCTTTACCCAAATAATTTACATTACCAATCTTTCCGCCTGCTTTTAAGCATTTAACTGCTGATTCGAAAGTCTCTACTCCACCGCCAGCAATAATTACTTTATCGACACCCACACCATCTGTAAGGGCAAGAACTTGATCTTCAATAGTACCATTTTTATAACTAATAAATTCACTAGCTCCATATCCCTTAGCCGCTTCAATACAGGTAGGTCTTGTTCCAACAGCCATAATTCTAGACGCACCACGTAATGATGCACCGGCTACTGCCATTAATCCTACCGGACCAATTCCAATTACAAGAACATCATCACCAAACTGTACGTCCGCTAATTCTACTCCATGGAATCCTGTAGTTACCATATCAGATAACATACACGCGTCTACTGTATTAATTTCCTTTGGAAGAAGGGCAACATTTCCATCTACATCGTTAATCTGGAAGTACTCTGAAAATACACCATCTTTAAAGTTCGAAAACTTCCAACCACCAAGCATGCCACCCGAATGCATTGGGTAGCCACCTTGTGCTGCCACTGAATTCCAATCAGGTGTAATAGCTGGTACAAGCACGCGATCACCTGGTTTAAAATCTTTAACAAGAGAACCAACTTCTACTACTTCAGCACAACACTCATGACCCAATATCATGTTATGTCGTTCGCCAATAGCCCCTTCCCATAACGTATGGATATCCGATGTGCAAATAGCAACTGCAAGTGGTTTTAGAATAGCATCCTGAGGCCCAAACTCAGGATATTCCTTCTCAATCCAATCTGATTTTCCAATCTGTAACATTGCATAACCTTTCATACACTACCTCCTTATAAGCTTTTCAAACTAATAATCGTTACTATTGTCAGTCTATTCCTTTCTGTACGTAAAGTCAAGTGATATTTCTGTCTCCGCATTATTGGGGTAGGACAACCAAAACTCGCTCTGCTCAGCCCACAAGCCCCTTAGCATTACTGTGCGGGTATACAACAATAGCCAGACATTTCCTATGATTTCCACGGAGCGAAAGCGTCCTAGAATAGGAAAGTCTGGCTGTATTCTTATATATCAGTATAGTCGTCGCCCACTTCTTGTAATTCATCTAATTCTGTCAACGTCATATTATTACTTCGAATATCAATAATTGGCCCACCAGTTCCATTAATATAATCACCTGTAATGGTTACTCGACCGATATTGGCATCTTTTGGGATTTCATACATGATATCCAACATGAATTTCTCGATGATCGCACGTAGAGCCCTGGCTCCCGTATCCTTTTCAAGTGCTTTATCTGCAATTGCTTCTAGGGCACTTTCATCGAATTCTAACTTCACTTCGTCAAGTTCCAATAACTTCTGATACTGTTTTAAAATGGCATTCTTTGGTTCTCGTAAGATTTGAATCAACAATTCTTTTGTAAGGGCATCTAAAGTATAGGTGATTGGCAAACGTCCTATGAATTCAGGAATCATTCCAAATTTCTTTAAGTCTTCTGTTTCTACCTTTTGTAGAATATTTTTATCTTTGTCGTGCTTATCTTTTAAATTAGATTGATACCCAATGGATGTTTTCTTATTAAGGCGTTGCTTAATAATTTCCTCCAAATCAGGAAATGCACCACCACATATGAATAAAATATTACGTGTATTAATGGTCGTAAGTGGAACCATTGCATTTTTGCTATTAGCACCTACTGGCACTTCCACGTCAGAACCTTCTAGTAACTTCAACATTCCTTGCTGAACTGATTCACCACTAACATCTCTCGAAGATGTATTCTGCTTCTTGGCAATTTTATCAATTTCATCAATAAAAATAATACCGCTTTCTGCGCGTTCCACATCATTATCGGCTGCTGCCAACAACTTAGATACTACACTTTCGATATCATCACCAATATACCCTGCTTCTGTTAAAGAGGTGGCATCGGTAATAGCAAGTGGCACATCCAATAATCGAGCTAAGGTTTTGACTAAATATGTCTTTCCACAACCTGTTGGCCCAATCATAAGCATATTAGACTTTTCAATTTCTATTTCATCCATTGTATCAGTTGCTACTCGTTTATAATGATTATATACTGCCACAGAAATCACCTTCTTGGCATGTTCTTGACCAATGATATAATCATCCAACATTCCTTTTAATGCGTGAGGTGCTGGAATTTTCTTAATATCCACAATAGGTGTGTGCTCAGCATCTGCTTTTTTCTTCTTCAGCTTTTGCTTTTTCCCAATAGTGGATTGAGTTGGTATGTCAGACATATTCAAAAAACTGATGCCTGGAAACTTCTTCTGTAATTCATCAAATAACTCACCAATTTGTCCCGGTGTTCCTTGTAACACCGGGATCTCATTGTTGTCCTTATTATCATTTGTTTCAATATCTTCTACTGCGACATCATCTTTCGTTTTGTTTTCTTGCTTAGTATGTTCTGTTCTTGTCTCAGGACTCTGGTTCCCCATCCCTGGCATATTACTCAAAAACGCTTGGGTATCATATTGATTAAGTGAATCCATTGCTGTATGCATACAATCGTTGCATATGGTAATTTCATTTAAAAGGTGAAACATCTTACCAGCTTTACTTTCTGGTCTTCTACAGATATAACATACATCTTCGTACTCTTTCTCTATTTCCTCATCAGAATCCGTATGATTTCCCTCTTCTATCCCGTCTGTTTCTAATTCATTATAATCTTGATCTTGCATGTAATCCCTTTATCTCCTCCCGAATGCTCTTATTCTGTTGGCCGATTAGCCAAAACAATCTCTATCTCCATTTCTGTATAACCTTGACGCTCTAACTTCTGAACGGTTAATGTTACAGTTTCTCCTGCTGCATAATACTCCATCCGATCAATTAAATCCTCCATAGACTCAATAGCTTCTCCATTCAGCTCTGTTAGAATATCTCCCACTACAAGGCCTGCCTCTTCAACTGGCGATCCCTCTGTAATTACTTTCAAATATAAGCCCTCTGGTATGTTGTATAATTCAGAAACCTCTTCTGTCACTTGAAAACCATTGACCCCAAGAAAACCTTGTTCGTCCGTATCTACTTTATAGCGAATTTCTTGTACCATCAAGTCATCTAGAATTGGTTTTGCAACCGAAATAGGTATTGCATAGCCCATTCCTTCTACTAAACTTCCACCAATTTTGTTAGAATTAATACCAATTACTTCCCCTTCCATATTAAGAAGAGCTCCGCCAGAATTCCCTAGATTAATAGCTGCATCTGTTTGGATTAAATAACTAGTAGTGGTTTCACTGGAATCCACAAGACTTTCCATTTCTACCGAACGATTTAAAGCACTAATAACACCGGTGGTAACAGACTGACCATACCCAAGTGCATTTCCAATAGCAATGGCCGGTTCCCCTACTGATAGATTATCAGAATCTCCAAGTTCTGCAATGGCAATCTCTAATTTTGTAGAACTAGAAATATCCTCTAATTGAATTGCAACAATGGCTAAATCCATTTCTGCATCCGTTCCTTTTACTAAACCAATCACACTTTCCTCGTCAATAAAAGTTACTGCAATTTGCGATGCATCTGCTACTACGTGATAATTCGTTGCGATTAGCAACTCTGTTTCATTTTCACCAATAATAATTCCAGAGCCCGCTGACTCTTGGACTTCTTCATATGTCTGGCCAAAATAGCTACCACTTACCACAATACTACTATTAATTGCTACTACCGATGGCATTACTTTCTCAACTACATCTGTAATATCCATAGTTGTGTAGCTTACTGCTGTAGTAGTCGTCTGCACCTCTTCTGCTACTGGCACTTCTACCGTTTGCACAATAGTGGTAGATTCACTGCTAGGATTCAGATAAGAATCTAGCCGTTCTACGGAGAAAAATGCTACTCCTGCAAATCCACCAAATACTAATCCTAATGTTATTGCCATAGCAATTTTACCAATTACTCTTACGCCAGCCTTTTTTTCTCTTTTCTTCTTACGTTGTTTTGCTGGCTCCGTTACATTGGCTTTATAAAAATCTTCTGGGTAAATATTAGAATATACACCCATACTTTTTGCTTGTGCAGGTTCTTCTTGTACTACAACATTTTCCACTGGAGAAGTTGATTCCGTAACTGTCTCCACACTCTCTACTTGTGATGTTTGTTCAATGATTACTTCTTCTAATTTACTACTATAATTATTTTCATCTTGATACATATGCTCTCCTCACTTTCCAATCTAATCATCTAATTGCTATGTTCAGTATAATCAGCAATTGTGTGTATTGTGTGAATAACAAGTGAATATTTCGTTATTTTCGCCAGTACCCTTGATTCATCGTAAGATTCAGAATGAGTGCTTCTGGCAACCATTTGTATCGCTTTCCTAATTGATATCCAATCCACTTATAAGCGGATGTAAGATACATAGGTATTACTTTTCTTCTGTAACCCTGGTTAATTAATATCTTCCTAGTTGCAAGAATTAATTTGACACCTTCCTTACTAGAAGATATTCCAGCAAACACATCTTGATTCATTGCTTGTGATACACCTAAGTCAAAATTACGCTGCATCTGCTGTTTATTGGTATAATTATGAGAGTGAATGACACGTGCTTCTGCCACATAAGCGATTTTATAGTGAGATCGAATTACTTTAGAAGCATATATCATATCTTCATTAAAAATAGCTTTTTTTAAAAACCCGCCTAAAGATACATAGACTTCCCTGTCATATAATGCACACACATTGGAGCAGAAAAAAGTTTTAATTCCAAGTGCGGAAATATCTTCTTCTGTTTTGATTCTAGACACTTTTCCATAATTAAATTGCCTTGTAATCTTTTCTAAAATGGTAGCATTATGATTTGGTAATTGCCTTGCATAGGCAATGGCAACATCGTCTTGTTTCACAGCCTCTAATAAAGATGCTACCATTTGTGCATGATCTGGCACTGCATCTTGTGTCATATATAATACATATGGTGCACTAGATAGTTTCATTCCTTTATGACGTGTTGCTCCATGATCGAACTCTACTTGATTATGGGTATAAATCTCAACATTAGAATATTCCATCTGGCATGCACTTAATTGTACCTTGAGTGGTTGTTCTCCCTCTACCTCTGTATGCAAAAGAATAATACGCCCAATGGGAACCGTCTGTTGGTGTAGGCGCTGTAATAAAATCCCTAATGCATCATCAGGTCTATAAGTTGGGATTACAACATCTACCAAATTCATATCAATAACCATGCCTTTCTCAACCTATAACCATGCCTTTCTTCTCAGTATTTAGAAAAGGAGCTGCATCGAACAGCCCCTTTTCGGATGAATGCTATTGAAAATATTTCGAAGTATCACTTTCAATCTGATTGCTATAAGTTAAAATATCATCAGACACTTCATAATCCACTTCATCAAATAGGAATTCATGTAGCCATACTACATTGTCTTCTAATGTATCTGGTACAATACTACTTCCAACACCTATGGTACCAACCACACGTTCATCTTCCGATGGGAAACCTGTAGTATCTACAATGGTATATTCTGCTACAATAGAAGCAAGCGCTACAATTTCTTCTAAGCTAAGAGAAGTTGCCACATGTCCAAACACTTCATTTGCAATGCTATTTAGCGTAGATGCATTAGCTGTTTTTGCTTTTTCAGAAATGGCAACTAGTACCTCGCGTTGGCGTTCTGTACGTTTAAAGTCATCGCCTGATGTATAACGGATTCTACAATAAGCCATTGCCTGCATACCATCTACTAATTGATAACCTGATTCTGTTAGTGCAGTATAAGAACGTCCTAACTCCTCTGCCATGGAATATTGATAGTCATTTAAGTAACCGATTTCACTCTCATCAATATCAATCATAATGCCACCTAGCATGTCTACCGTTTCAATAACGCCAGTAAATCCTACTGTTACATAATCGGTAATGTTTAAGTCAAGATTCATATTAAGCATATTTATAGCTTGCTGTGGTCCACCTTTGGAATAGGCACTATTCGCCTTATTATACTCATCTGTACCAATATTAAGATAGGTATCACGGTAAATAGATACGAGCTTAACTTCATGAGTATCTTCATTAATAGATGCTACCATAATGGTATCCGATAAAGTTCCTTTTCCAAGTACCCCTGTACGAGAATCTACTCCGAATAATGCTATGTTACGATATCCTTGTAAACTCTCTGACTCTTTTACTGCTTCATTTACAATAATATCTTCTTCTGCTATGGCATAACTTTGAATGTTCTCTGTTTTGGTAACTACATATAACACTCCAATAACACCTAGTAAAAGCACAATTTCAATTCCAAATAAAATGATTCTTTTTTTTCGTTTTTTGGCTCTCATTTCAGGGGACATTGATGCTTTCTTTGACTGCGTAGTGTTATTTCCTTTTTTTACTGTGGACATTACTTTTCTCCTTTAGTATGCATTTTTATTAACAAATCCTTTAAATATGGTGAGAACTACAATCTTCACATCAAATCCCATGGTCCAGTTCTCAATATAGTATAAATCAAACTCAATCCGTTTCCTAATGGAGGTATCACCCCGATACCCATTCACCTGTGCCCAACCTGTTAAACCTGGTCGAACTTGATGTTTAATCATATAGCGAGGAATCTCTTCCCTAAACTTCTCTACAAACAATGGGCGTTCTGGGCGTGGTCCTATGAGACTCATGTCTCCCTTTAACACATTGAACAATTGAGGAAGTTCATCAATACTTGTCCTTCGCATGAATGTTCCAATTCTCGTCACTCTTGGATCGCCCTTTTTGGTCCATGCTTGTTCCTCTTCTTTTGGTTGTAAACATTTCATTGAACGAAACTTATACATATGAAAGCCCTTATTGTGAAGTCCCACTCTCTCTTGTGAGAATATTATTGGTCCTTTACTCGTTAATTTAATCAACATCATACATATTATCATAAGTGGGCTAGAAATTACAATAGCAAATATTGCACCGATAATATCTACAATTCGTTTTGCTATTTGATTAATTGTGTTAGACAATGGCACATGTCGAATATTAATAACTGGAAGCCCCATTAAATCTTCCATATAAGGGCTACTTGGAATGACGCTATTATAATCTGGAATAAACTTGGTATGCACCCCCGACTTCTCGCATAACCGTACAATTTCTTCTAGTCGATTATAATCTTCCAGTGCTAATGTGACTGCAATTTCATCTAGGCGGTTCTCTGGAAGGATAATAAAGAGATTATTAATACTCCCAATCACCTTGACACCTTTATATGAAACTCCTCTTTCAACATGATCGTCCAGTATGCCTCGCACTACATATCCCCATTGAGGATTGTTCTGAATTCGATTAATATATTCTTCTGCTGCCCTAGAGTAACCCACAAGTAATACATACTTAATATTATAACCTTTTCTTCGAATATTAAGTAGAAATGTTCTCTGTAAATGCCTTGCAATAATTTCTAGGATTGTGTTAAAAACGTAGAATAAGAAGAACATAGAACGGGAATAATCCATTTGATAGATCAAATATAATCCACCTAGAAGAATAATCACCCCACAAGTATTCGCCTTTACAATATTATAAAGCTCAACATATCTTCTGCTCACCCGTTTTGGAGTGTACATCTGAAAGATATAATAAGTGATTAAATACATAGGCACAATAGCATATAAAAGAGAAAAGTAGAGTTGCATACCAAGAACTCCTGCATTCTCTTCCATAGGAACTAATCCACTCTCAATACGAACATACCATGCCAAAATATAAGATATTATAATAATAATCGCATCAATCAATACTTGTAATCTGTTGAAATACCTTTGATTATCTTTTATCACAGTTAACTCCTAACATTTTACATATAACCATCTAATATTTTACAATATTGTTACAAATATTACAACTTAATATTTTATTAAGTTGTAATAAATTTCCATTAACTTTCTTAAAGAAATAATCTCGCCACAATATTATACCATAATTCCACTTGAATTCTAAGATAGTAAGACAAATGGGAAAACTGGAATTTCACTTTGTTTTTCCTTGCTTCTTTCGTCATCGAAAAGGCAATTCCACGTCCCAATCCTTTTACATAAGTACTTCCGTATCCCTTTATGATAAAAAAGATTGTTTTGATAAAAAATCCCAGTAGCAATAATGGCAAATTCAATAAAATCTGTAACAAAGGCATATTTTTATAAATTACATAGACACTATTCTTAGATGCCAGTGCCACTTTAAAATCATTATAACGAGAACCGCTTACTGCACTGCCCACATGATATACGATGGCATCGGGGGTATAATAATTAAGATATCCATATATTTTGGCTCGGTATCCAATATCCAAATCCTCTAAATAAGCAAAATGGTGTTCATCAAATAAGCCGATTTTCTCTACAATTGATTTCCGATAAATTGCTGCTCCTGCACAGGCCGAAAAAATAGGCGACCATTCCCTTGCATCGTTACTACTTGCTCCCTTATTGCGGGCATATGCCCATCCAAGTGCACAGTATAAGTCTCCTGCTCCATCTAACTTGGTTCGGTCATCCATTTGAATCATTTTAGCTGACACCGAAAAGATGTTATCTGATTTAGAAATGGCATCTTGCATTTTCTCTAGAAAATCTGTTTCAACAGTGGTATCATTGTTTAGGAGTAACACATATTTACTATTGGAAAGTTCAATGCCTTTATTCACAGCAGCACTAAAGCCTCGGTTTTCTTCAAAACGGAAGAGCTGAACTTTGGGAAACTGGACCTTTACTACACAATCACTACCATCTGTGGAACCATTATCAATGACTATGGTGTGAAATTTCTCAATTGTTTGTTTAGCAAGAGACCGAAGGCATGCCTCAATATATGCAATCCCATTATAATTTGGTATTACTACCGTTATTTTACCCATTGCGTTCTATCCTATCCCTTTCTTCGTGGATCTAGAAAGAGGATTTTTCCTTGTCTTCTCATTCTACCAGCAAATTCCATGCTAGCCTTTCGAATCACATCTTCTTCTATTGTATGAAATGTTTCACTAGTAATGCCATATTGTAACAAGACTGTTTCGTATTCTTTGCGCACTTGCTTTCGCACATGAATAGTTCGTATATCAAGGGCGTAAACATCTTGTTGCAACGTAGCACGATTCATATAACCACTATAATGGCGAGGCAAACCTGCATGGAGCACATTTCCCTGTTCATCATATGCACCGCCTACAATACAACCTTTTCCATATTGGAAGGCACCCACTGCTGCAATATCGGGACGTAGCTTAAATAATTGTGCCCCATAATTCACTCGGTAAAAGCCCAAGTGCTTTGTATGAGATACGGTAACCTCTACGCCTCTCCTGTGCAAAAAGTCTTCTACTGCTCTCTTTCCCGCATCATAGGCATACATTTTACTGGCTGGATTCACTGCAGTGGATTGCTCATGACACCTCCAGTGATAAAGCACACGTGGAATGGCAATAATGGAAGTAGCGTTTATCCCATTCTTGGTTAATTGATCTACCACACGCAGGAACAAATCGTAATCTTGTGCCCCGTCGTATTCACCACGCAGTCGCAATGCTTTTAACCGCTCACTTTTAATCGTAGTAAAGTGACAGATATAATTATTGGATAAGAAGAGATCCAAATTAAAGCTTGGCTTTCTATGTGGCTCCATATAAACTTGAGCATTGCTATCTGTCTTATCTTCATCTGAATAGAGAAGTTCTGCTACAATTCCTCCCTCACGAGCTTGGTTAATAGCACGCACTATTTCATACAAGGCATCCCTGGTCAACAAGTCATCATGGTCTAACAAACTGCAATATTCGCCCTTGGCAAGTGTTAATGCCTCATTGGTATTGCAAGAAATGCCTTTATTCTCACCCAACTTATAATACCGAATTCGTTCATCTGTATATTGACTTACAACGCTTCTTACTTGCTCCGTTTCACTAGCATCTGCAAGAATCAACTCAAAATGGGCATAACTTTGTTCTAGAACAGATTCAATCATTTCTATCAAATGAACGGAATCCGTCTCGTAAGTAGGCACTAAGATGCTGATGAGTGGTTCATATGCAAATACAAACACCTTCTGTTCTTGCCACTCTTCTTGTGAAATGGGCGTATATTCATATGGTTCTCTCCCTTGTTCCATGCGTTCTCTTACTGCATAATAGGTTGAAGACAACCCGTTTTTCTTACAATATCGGATTGCCTTCTTAACATTTAATTGTGTAATTTTATTGTGTATTGTATGTAATTCCACCATACTCTCCTTTGAGGGCTATGCTTTTCTATTATAAATAACTCTTAAGCGCCTCTGTTAAAGCCGTCACTTTATTCGTAGCATCTTCAAGACTTTCACCTTTGACACCCATATAGAACTTAATCTTTGGCTCCGTACCAGATGGTCTTGCACAACACCAAGAATTGTTGGTTAAGTCAAAATAAAGCACGTTAGACTTAGGCAAGTTGGTAGAGGTAATAGCACCTGTTGCAAGAGTGGTGACTTGGTCTAGTTCATAATCACGCACTGCAACCACTTCTAAGTCTCCAAATTCCTTAGGCGGATTGCTTCTAAGCTTATCCATAATCTCTGCAATTTGCTTAGAACCGTCAATTCCTTTTAGAGTAATTGTATATAAATCTTCTTTGAAGTAACCGTATTTCTTATATAAATCAATCATAGCATCCCATAAAGTTTTGTCTTGTGTCTTATAAAAAGCTGCTGCTTCACATAAGCACATAACTGCCACAATGGCGTCCTTATCTCTTGCATGAGTACCTGCAAGACAACCATAGCTTTCTTCTAAACCAAACACATAATTGTTGCAACCAGTTTCTTCAAATAATTTGATTTGCTCACCAATGTATTTAAAGCCTGTTAGCACTTCGATAATCTTCGTATTATAATCTGCCACAATTTCATCTGCAAGGTTGGTAGTAACAATAGTCTTCACAAGAGCCGGGTTTTCTGGCATAGTACCCATTTTTGTACGCTCTCTTAAGATATATTCCGCAATGACCATTCCTGACATATTGCCTGTGAATTCCTTATATTCCCCCGTTGCACTATCCTTGGCATATACACCAAGTCGATCTGCATCTGGATCTGTTGCTAGAACAATATCTGCATCTTTTTCCTTTGCAAGCTTTAAGGCAAGAGTAAAGGCTGCTGGGTCTTCTGGATTAGGGTATGCAAGTGTTGTAAACTTAGGATCCGGCATTTCTTGCTCTGGCACTACGTATACATGCTTGAATCCTAATTCTGATAAAATACGCTTTACTGGCATGTTTCCTGTTCCATTAAACGGTGTATATACAATCTTAAGGCTATCTGCCACTTCTGCAATTGCCTCTGGATGAATAATCTGCTTCTTAAGTTCTTCCATATATGGAGTGTCAATATCATCTCCTAGTACCACGTAAAGAGAAGCCTTCATTGCCTCATCCTTATCCATTGTCTTAACTGTATGATAATCTGTAATATTCTTCACTTCTTGTATAATATCACGATCCATTGGAGCCGTAACTTGGGCTCCATCCTGCCAGTATACTTTATACCCATTATATTCAGGTGGGTTATGACTAGCAGTTACCACAATTCCAGAGATACAACCTAATTGACGAATGGCAAAGGATAACTCTGGTGTTGGACGTAAGGATTCAAATACATAAGCTTTAATTCCATTTGCTGCCATACAAAGAGCTGCTTCATCTGCAAATTCTGGAGATAAATATCTAGAATCGTAGGCAATAGCCACCCCTTTTTCAGCACCACCTTGCTGTAAAATATAATTAGCAAGTCCTTGTGTTGCTTTCCGAACAGTGTAAAGATTCATGCGATTGGTTCCTGCGCCAATTACACCACGCAATCCACCTGTTCCAAAATCTAATTCTTTATAAAATCGGTCTTCAATTTCCTTCTCATCGGAAGCAATATCTCGCAATTCTTGCTTGGTACTTTCATCAAAATAATCATCTTCTAGCCAAAATTCATATGTTTCACTAACACTACCCATCATCTTATCCATCCCTTCTCTCATTTAATTTCATAACTTCTTTTATTATATACCCAAATACTATAAGCGTAAAGTAGAATCCGTCCTTCCTACTATTGTAATCATTAAATAAAGATTGCAAAGCAGCAATATAACAAGATGAGTGCATTGAGGCAGCCGATGGTAATGGCCACACAATAACTAATCTTCTCAGATGCCACAAGCTTAAAAGACTCCATCCCTTTTGTTACAAAAAAAACCAACGGCAGTAAAAATGCAACAATATACCTTCCCTGTGCTTGAAAATCGTTGGTATACGAATTGTAAATACTCAAAAATATTGCAGTCATTCCACCAATTAATAGACTCACTTCAAATAGGTACTTATTTTGCTCTTTCTTCTTGTAAGCACGAATGAAATGTATTCCGTACAGGGTGACTCCTACTAAAAATAACATTCTATAATACATATAAACAAGCCTTGAAACTAAAATATCCATACTTCCAAACATCGCTATAAAAGATCGCGTTGTAATCAGAAGCCACTTTTGATTCCATAACATATGCCATACAGACTGTCCACTTTCTTGCACTGTAATTTGCTCTTGTACGGATTGAATTGCATAAGTTTCTTTATACTCCATCATCGTAGCTAATCCTAAAAAGTCTCCATCGTATAAGTATGCATTGTAAAGGAAAAACCAGCCTGCCATACAGAAACATAAGAGAGAAATACAGCCTGCTATTTGAAACATTTTTAATTTTGGCGTTTTCTTCTTGATCTGGTCTGCAAAATAAAAAACCACACTCATTAAAACAAATCCATAATCATTGTAATACGATAGTATGCAGATACTAAGCCCTATACTAAGGCCAACCACCGCTTCTTTATTCCAGTTTTTTTCACTACCTAGAATCCAATAATACACAATCATGGTAATGGACATAAAGCCTGCAATATCATTATTAAGATAAGAACTAATGTATACAAGTTGTGGCAAAAAGACAATGCTAGAAACAAACACCCACTTATACGCAGTGTGAAATAATTTATCTGCTATTTTAAAAATATAGATTACAGCAATGCATCCACATAATACAGACACGCTTCGAGCCGATAGCAAAAGAATGTGAGCATCTTGTGTAAAGAGACTTGTTATCTTCATAAAAATTGCACTTACAATAGCTGACAGATACGGTAAAAATGCATAGGAAAAACCCCAAGCAGTTTGTAATTCAGGATCTCCACCATGTGGTAATTTCCCGTAGGTATATAAATACTCAATCAGCTGATATCGCATGCCCTCATCTGGTGCTGGACTAGATAGATTCCCGTGATGAATCATCATAATAACTGCACTCGCCAAGAATATAAGGAAGATAATTGCTTTTACAAGCAAACATTCTCTATGCAAATATACTTTTCTTCCATTGTTCTCATCTTTATTACCTAGACATTTTAGCATTTGTGTAAAGTCCTCCCTATTTTTATTTTACTTTCTACAAGACTATACTATATCATATTTTTTATTAATTTACTAACAAAAGCATTTCAGGTCTAAAAGGTTGAAACCATTCACACAAACGAATACGTGGTATGATTTGACTGTGTTTAGAATAAGAAGCAAAAAGGGCTACTATTTTTCTGAAATAACTTAGATGAGTTTAGAAAGGACAGAAAGGGTAACGAACAAATCAGTAGTTAGTCTAGCCATTGTGTCAGCGATGTGGTACAATTGATTGGACAAAATACGTTACGATACGAATAATATGAGGTGCACCATAATGTTGTTTCCAAGTGAAATCTTCTTATTTCTATTTTTACCCTTTACTATAAGTATTTATTATATTTTTTTAAGAAAGACAAAAACGGCTAAGAATATATTTCTACTACTCATAAGTTTTGTCTTCTATACGTGGGGTGGCGCACAATATATCTGGTTAATGATTGGGGTTATCCTATTCAATTACTTATTTGGTTTGTTAGTCCACCGATTTCGAGAACGAAATTCAATTGTAAAAGCCATCTTGATTTGTGCCATTGTCGTGAATATTGGCATTCTTGGGTACTACAAATATGCAGGCTTTGTCATTGAAAATATAAATCATTTATTGGGAACACAGATTACATATGATAGCATTGGACTGCCTCTTGGTATTTCTTTTTTTATTTTTCAAGCGCTATCTTATGTAATAGACATTTACCGAGGCAAAGGGCAAGTACAGAAGAATCCTCTTAACGTAGGATTATATATTTCCTTTTTCCCTCAGCTTATTGCAGGTCCCATTGTACGATATGAGACAGTTGCGAAGCAAATCAAAGATAGAACAGAAACGTTTCAACAGTTTTCCCAAGGTGTTACAAAGTTTATCATCGGTCTGGGTAAAAAAGTGATTATTGCAAATAACATCGGCATGGTTGCAGACACAGCCTTCTCTTTAGTGGGTGATGGTCAGTATCAAGCCTCCTTTGCCATGGCTTGGCTTGGCGCGATTACCTACATGTTACAGATTTATTTTGACTTTTCTGGGTATTCAGATATGGCTATTGGACTTGGTAAAATGTTCGGCTTTCAATTTAATAAAAACTTCAACTACCCTTATATGGCCAAATCTGTTTCAGAATTTTGGCAAAGATGGCATATTTCCATGCAGACTTGGTTCCGTGATTATGTGTATTTCCCTCTTGGGGGCAGTCATGTAAGTACGAAATCCAGACTGGTATTTAATCTATTGGTGGTATGGTTGCTGACTGGAATATGGCATGGTGCAAATTGGACATTTATTGTATGGGGATTACTTTATTTTGTAATATTAACACTAGAGAAATTAACGAAATTTCATGAAAAAATCGGCCCTTTAAAGCGTGTTTATACACTTCTTATTGTGCTAATGGGCTGGGTAGTTTTTCGTGCGGACTCAGTGGCAGATGCTATGACTTATTTGGGAGCTATGCTTAATATTCATACAACCGGCTTTGTTGATGCAGGTGCAGTGCAATTTATGAAACAGAATATATGGTTCTACTTAGTGGCTATCCTTGCATCTACACCGATTATTAAGAACGTGGATAAGCATTTTTCCAATCGTAAAGTATGGAATGGTATTTATACCGTAATGCTAGTGGCTATTCTGCTCCTATCTGTTTCTTATATATTTAGTAGTTCCTACAACCCATTTATTTATTTTAACTTTTAGAAAGGCATAATACTATGAGAGAAAAAGTAATTGCAGTTTGTTTTCTTGTATTTATCTTTGCAATATCCGGACAAACTATTTATGATACCATTCGGAATGAATATCTGGTTGTGGATACCGTTCCAACTGAAGTTGAATTATCCCAATCAGCCACTGAACAGGTAGAGGTTAGTGAGGAATCGTCTCTTACACAATTATCCCAAGAAGAATTGGATCTAAAGGATGAGATGCGAGAAGAAAGTGACGAGGAAAATAATACGAGTGAGGAAGAGTCGAGTAATCTCATTCAAGATTTTTCAGATAAATTCACACAAAATATTGCTACAAAAGAGGAATTTGTTCAGATAAACACTAATGCTTCGGCAGTTATGTCTTCGCAAACGTATTTCGAGTCAACACAGGTCTTACTTGGAAAAGACAATTGGTTATTTTATAAAAGTGCAGACGATGGCACAAGCATTGCTGATTATCAAGGTACGGGGCATTACTCGGAAGAAAAGTTAGCAGAAATAGCCGACAATCTTATAAAGCAACGAGATGTACTTGCACAACAAGAGATTCGTTTTGTAGTATACATTGTTCCAAACAAGGAAGTTATTTACTTTGAATATATGCCAGATACAATCTATAGAGAGTCAACTGTGACTAGAACCGATGAACTAGTTAATTATTTGCGTGAGAATACTGATTTAGAAGTTGTTTATCCCAAAAATGAATTGATGTATGCCAAGGAAGATCAATTGGTGTACTTCAAATATGATACTCACTGGAATTATGTGGGGGGCTTCATTGGCATACAATGCCTCTTAAATCAATTATATAATACTTATCACGATGTGAGTGAAATGACATTTGTTGAATCGCCTAGTGGTGTATTAGTGCAGAACGATTTGGCAATCATAGCCAATGTAGCAGATCTTTTTCAAGAAGAGTCTATGCTTATGTTTTCGGAAGAATACATCTTAGAAGAACAAGTGGTGTCGGACACCATCTTATTTGTGGGAGATTCTTTTGGGATTACTCTTAGCGGAATGGGTCAGAGTTATTTTCCAAGTGGATCCAATTATATAGGAGTGTGGACTAGTGATATGAGCACAATTCAGCAGTATAATCCTGATATTGTGGTGTGGGAGAGCGTAGAACGCTATACGGATCGTATGCATTATCTAGATATAACTGCCGAGTAGAGTACAACCGATATGAACAGGCAATCACAGTAATAGGAGTTACTTATGGAAAAACAACGCATTATGTATCTTGATATGGCAAAAGGTATCGGTATTATTTTAGTAGTCGTGGGGCATTCCACCTTAGCGTCAGACCAAGTGATTACTTGGTTAGCTTCCTTTCACATGCCACTCTTTTTCATCATATCGGGGATGTTAATCTGGCAAATTGGTGAAGAGAAGAAGCCCTTTCTTCTTAGTATAAAACGTAAAGCTAAGAGCATTATGATTCCCTTCCTTACTTTTAACATTATCTATCTCATTATTAATTGTTTGAACTTGATACGAATGCCAGATCTCATTACACCATCACAAATATGGGATGCTGCCTATCAGGCAATCACTTTATATGGCATTTCCGTTCTTTGGTTTTTACCAGCTCTTTTTGTAAGCCAAATCACATTTCTAGCACTACGTAAGATACCAAAAGGGCGAGACATAGTCACTGTAATTAGCGTTCTGCTATTAGGTGCCATTGCTGTTTCTGGCAAACCACTTGTGGAACAACTCCCTATAGTGGGACTTCGCTATTTTTGTTCTATGTTGCTTCGTTCTTCTGCAGCTTTTGTATTTGTGACAGTAGGTTATTATACGAAGAAATACGTGTTGAAAGAGCGTGAACAACCAAGTCTTATGGAATTGCTCCTAGGAATTGGTTGTTGTGGACTTGTAGTCTATCTAAGCTTTATTACACCGAGTGTAGACATGAATTTCTTAGTATTTGGAAACCCTCTTACTTATTATTCTATTGCTATTATAGGTACTATGGGCGTGGTACTCATTTGTAAAAATATCAAAACCATTGGTACATTAACTTTTTTGGGTGAAAATTCTTTGGTGATTATGGCAACTCACATGGACTGTCAAATTCTCACGCTTTCCTTCTTATTCGCCTCCATTGCAAACAATATCAGCCCTTTTGCAAAAGTATATGTATATTATGGTACTTTTGTTGTAGTTCTTGTTACCATGGAGCTAATTACTATTTATATCTTTAATCATTACCTATATTTTTTAATTGGTCGGAAACGCCCTAACTAATTTATGGTTTTCTATTTTTACTATGTTATGAGAGAAATCAATTAGATCTTCTTTATCGTGAGAAATAATAAGAATGGTTGTTTTCTCTTGTGTATTCATATCTAATAGTAACTGGCGAATTCTATGAAAGCTTTCGTCATCTAGCCCATTAAATGGTTCATCTAATAATAGTAGCTTGGGATATTCCATAATGGCTTGCGCCAAGGATAGTTTTTGCTTCATTCCTAGGGAATACTTCCCTACTTTTGTTTTATCCAACGGATCTAATCCTACACTTTCCATTACAGAGAAAATTCTTTCTTTTGTTATTTTATTCTGAATGGAAGCAATTAATTTAAGATTTTTATATCCACTATATTCTTTAAGAAATCCAATATTATCTAGTACAACTCCAATATCCTTTGGAAACGTCCCCTGTTCTAATACTGATCCGCCAATTGCAATGGTACCTTTTGTAGGATACATAATGCCTGCTATCATCTTTAACAATACACTTTTTCCAACACCATTTCGACCAATAATGCCACATATTTCTCCATCTTCTACTTTTAAAGAGACATCCTCGAAAAGTACTTTTCCTTTAAAATTCTTCGTTATACCATTAATTTCAACCATAATTATCTTTCCCTTCCTACACATCTTATGTTCTATCCTAACATGAGATTTCCAAACCGTAGTTTTGTTACTCTAAAACTTGTATATGTTACTATGCACAATCCTATTCCATTACCAATTATCCCATACAATATGTCTTGCGGCCTTATTAATGCAGGGTACCAGTATCCTGCAAGAACCACGATCAATTCAACCACTAGGGTAAGCACAAAAGAGACTTGATAATTCCCCGTGAGACTTTCTAGTAAAAGAATGAAAAAAGCTACGGTAACGGTAAAGAGTACTAATGCAAGACAAATACCTAGGAATTCTACTGCTTTATATTCTCCTAGTATGTTTGTCTGTTTGCTTATAACTAGTTGTACCATAACCCACAAGAGCCCTATTCCATAATATGCAAAAGCATATTGAAAACCTGCGATTACTTGTTCCTTCCACAAACTCCCAATACTTCCTTTTTTCATATAGTGGTAGATTGCGTAACTATGTAAGTATCTAGACATTTTCCCCGATAAGTATATTTGTATTGGTAGGTGAATAAATAACCATCCCATACACACTTTATCCACACGAGTAAATCCCTGCAAATAAACTGCAATCTGCCCTATAATGGAGTCTTGGGCTCTATCATATAGAATGCCACACCAAGCATTCCACATACTATACAAGATAAAAATCCCAACTACCTTTTTCATGTAAAATTCCTCTCGCTATTCTAATAATCTTTTTGAATGTAAAAAGTCATTCTTACCCACCATAACATGTACAACACAAGTAACCAATATACGATTATTTCTATCATACTTCTCTCATACCCTTGAACATAAACCGAGGCATGTCCCAGTGGTAGGTATTGTATAAGTTTTATGTTTGTATTTTTATATAGCCCTAATTCTATTAGAGGAACCATTCCCATTACAATATTTTGTATACGTAATAACGAACTTTGTTCTTCCACATTCTCCCTTAGCCATGTAAAAAAACAAAAGTATCCCATCATGCCAAGAAAAATTTTTCCAATCAACATGTAAATCTCACCTTGGGTATACACCTCATATTCAGGCAAATAATTCCACGTAGTAGTAATGGGATATTGCATTAGGAGAGCGATTACAAAACGTATGGTAAAAATAGCAATTACATAGATTACAACTCTAAGTGCTTGATTCTTCATTCGCGCTTTATAATAGATACTCCTTCTCTGAAATCGCATCATAACCAATAAGTCTCGATTGGTAATTTCACGGTAATCAGCCATTAAAATCCATATACTGAGCACTCCGAAAAGTGCAATAAAATATACGTTACTGCTTGAAAACAGCAGAAACTCATAAAAATTACTTTCTTTTCCCCTAAGAACAGTATGATAAACTGACGCGTCTCGCCATACAACAATTATATTTACAATACCGATGAGAAGAATACGGTAGAACGATATTCTATTAACTTTGGTTCCCATAGCTAACTCCTCTTATTAATAACAATGA
>JAWXVE010000001.1:0-83677 GCA_044425575.1 Eubacteriales bacterium
CTATGAACAGCTCATCTTTATGAAGAGGTATCAGGCTGCCTTTGCGTGCACCTCTTATGAGTATGCAGACGAAGAGGGGATTGGACTTGGCAAGTTTGCACATGTTCCAGAGCGTATTACTTACGAACAAGCCATTAAGAATACGATTATTTTCACTTCAACCGTGTTGTTGGATTTAAGTCAATTACCGAAAGACGAGATTCAGATGCCAGAGATAGAGAGTGAGGACACAGCAACCTGGTGGAAAATCCTACGAGGGGGCCACGTGGCATATGGCCTAGATCAGGCACTTGTGCGCTATAGAAGACCGGCTATATCCCTATCCTCCAATAAGATAAGGGCTATCAGGAGGGTCTGGCATTTATATCGTAGTGAAGAGCAGTTCTCTATTATGAAGAGTGCATACTGCTTCGTGCATTATGCAGTTCGTGCTACGTTACGTAGATTATAAGTAGTCACAATAGACAGATTGATAAGGCATCATGGAGAAGGAATAGCATATGATATTATTTCGTGTAGATGGAAATGGTAAGATTGGTACAGGCCATGTAATGAGATGTCTTTCTATTGCAAGGGCACTAAGAACCCTTAGAGAAGAATCAAGATTTCTAATAGCAGGTCATGAAATGCAAGGAATCATTGAAGAACAGGGATTTCAAGTATCTATAGTACACACTGAATATACGCAGATGGATACAGAACTAGAACAAATCCCATTATACTTGGAGGGTGTTAATCTATTATTGATTGATTCCTATTATATTACGAAGCAGTACTTAGAATGTGTTGAGAAGAAGGCAAAGGTGGTCTATTTAGATGATTTGGTACACTTACCAGCACCGGTAGACTATCTCATTAATTATAATTGTTATGCCAATAAAAAGCGTTATGCTGATACTTATACAGCAAGAATTCATACGTTGTTTGGCATGGATTATGCACCACTACGGGAGGAGTTCCAATCAGTGGACTACCAAGTGCGAGATGTGTGCAGTAAGATTTTGATTACAACAGGTGGAACGGACCAATGCAATCTAGCAGTGCAGTTATTGGAGCGGTTCGTCTTATGCCAAGGATTAGACCATGTAGAGTTTATTGTGGTAGTGGGCGCCTTTCATGAGCATAAAGAGTCTTTGGAACGTTTGGCAGCTCAATATAAACAGATTTCTTTGCATCATCAAGTAAAGAATATGAGTCAATTAATGGCAGAATGTGACATAGCCATTTCGGCAACAGGGAGTACCATTTATGAATTGTGTGCAGTAGGATTACCAACCATTGCATTGGCATTTGTAGAGAATCAAGATGAAATAGCAAGTGTTATGGGAGAACAACACAGAGTGTTATTGGCAGGTCACTATCATTATGAAGGAGTTCCTGTAATAGAGCGAACGGTGGAATATGTACTACATTTATGCACACACGTAGAAGAGCGAAGAAGATTACATCATTGTGCAAGAAGTGCCGTAGATGGTCAAGGTGCCACACGAATTGCGCAAGCATTGATACAATGGGCAAGATAGGAAAGTAAGGAGGTAACATGAAATTAATAAGCATCATAGTGCCTTGCTATAATGAAGAGGAAAGTGTTCATTTATTCTACGAAGAAGTTCGTAAACTAGAAGATTTTTTCTTAGAGAAGAGCCTAGACTTAGAAGTGATTTATGTAGATGATGGCTCTCGAGATGAAACTGCATCATGTGTGAAACGGTTACACGAACAAGACGAGCGAGTTCACCTTCTGTCTTTTTCTAGAAATTTTGGCAAGGAAGCAGCATTGTTTGCAGGATTACAACGTACAAAAGGTGATTATGTAGTAGCAATGGATGTGGATTTACAAGACCCACCATCACTTTTACCAGAAATGTTTGCTTATATAGAAGAAGGGTATGACTCGGTAGCTACAAGACGTGTGAGTCGAAAGGGAGAGCCCGTTATTCGGTCTTTTTTTGCAAGGCGATTCTATAGGATAATGAAGCGAATTTCCAAGACGGATATGGTGGATGGGGCCAGAGATTATCGCTTAATGACAAGACAAGTAGTAGATTCCATTCTTGCATTAGGAGAGTATAATCGCTTTTCAAAAGGCATATTTGGTTGGGTTGGATATAAGACAAAGTGGATTGCCTACGAGAATGTGGAACGTGTAGCCGGAGAGACGAAATGGTCTTTTTGGAAATTGCTACTCTATTCTTTTGATGGGATTATCGCCTTTTCCACAGCCCCTCTTGCAGTTGCTTCTTTTTCGGGAATCATGTTGTGTTTAGCTTCTGTTGGTGCAATTATCTTTATTATTATACGTAAGTTGATATATGGTGATCCAGTATCGGGATGGCCATCTTTAGCGTGTTTGATTTTATTTGTAGGTGGAATTCAATTATTTTGTATGGGAATTATGGGTCAATATCTTCTAAGCTATATATGGAAGCTAAGAATAGACCAATTTATTTGGTAAAGGAAGAAGTGTAATGAAGAAATCAGATTATTTGAAAAGGTTAGGTGTTTTATTTCTAGCATCACTGAGCCTATTCTTACAAATTATAATATTTGCCCTGCTTTGGTATCGGCACTACGAAGGTAATATACAAGTTTACTTTTATGAAAAAGGAAACTGGCTTGTAATTGCCGTGTATGCAGTCTTACTTTTTATGTTTTATCATATGTACGGAGCATTTAAGATTGGATATTTAAAGACGGGAGATGTATTATTTTCTCAATTATTTGCAACTACATGTATGACTCTAGTTGCATATGCTCAGATTTCCTTGTTACTTGGGTGGTTTGCAGATCCAATACCTGTTGTTCATATGTATTTAGCAGATATTGTGGTTATTGTGGGCGGTACTTTCCTAGCACATTCCTTCTATCGCTTTGTCTATCCACCACGTAAGCTTGTCTTATTTCATGGCAATCGTAATATAGAAGATATCTTATATAAATTCCAATCAAGAAGTGATAAATACAAGATTATCAGGTGTGTTAATATAGAAGTTGGCAAGGAACAATTATTGGAAGAAATACAGAATGCTACAGAAGGTGTAGTCATATGGGATGTGGATACTGCCATCCGAAAAGAGTTAATGAAATATTGTTATGCTCATTCTGTTCGCGTTTATATGATGCCTAAAATAACAGACATTTTAGTGCGTGGATCGGAACAATTACACTTATTTGACACCCCAATTCTGCTGAATCGAGAATATTCCTTAACAGTGGGAGAACGTGTGATTAAACGTACAGTGGATTTAGTATGTGCCATTTTCCTTTGCCTAATCACAATGCCGATTATGTTAATCGCTGCAATTGTAATTCATGCATATGATAAGGGTCCAGTGTTATACAAACAAGTACGGTGTACCAGACATATGAAGGAATTTACTATTTATAAATTTCGCAGTATGCGAGTAGATGCGGAAAAAGATGGTGTGGCAAGACTTGCCAAACAAAATGATAATAGAATTACGCCAATTGGTCAGTTTATTCGGATGACAAGAATTGATGAACTTCCTCAATTGTTTAACATTATAAGGGGAGAAATGACTTTTGTGGGACCTAGACCAGAACGTCCTGAAATTATTGCCCAATACACGGAACAAATGCCAGAGTTCGTTCTACGTACGAAAGTAAAAGCAGGACTTGCAGGATATGCTCAAGTGTACGGAAAGTATAATACAACACCTTATGATAAGTTGAAATTAGATTTATTCTATATTTTGAATTATTCCACATGGTTAGACTTAAAATTAATGTTACTAACCCTTAAGATATTATTTAAGCCAGAAAGTACAGAAGGGGTACAAGATACTCAGCAGACGGCATTGAAAAAATAGGAGATGAGCAAGGATGATTAAATATAATGACAAAGTAAGTCAGGTATGTTTTGACCGTAGACTATATATGGTTTTACTTCTTGCACACTGGAAGATACTTACCCTAATTACTGTGTTGGGTGGAATCGCGGGAGGAATTCTATATCATGTACAAGAAGCAGAGAGTTTAAATACTGCTTCCTATGAGTCCACAGCGATTTTCTATGTGGAATATGAACTGAAAGATAATGGGGATATGTATTACGCTTATAACGAAGTAGGTTGGAGTTATGTGGTAATGTTTGACGAGATTGTTGAACTAGCCTTAGCAGAGCTCCCTTTTGAAATGAGCAAAGAAGAATTCACTTCTTATATCTTAAGTGATAATGGAGCTGATTATAAGATCCTAACCATAACGGCGACTACAAGTGAACCAGAAATGTGTCAAGTGCTCTTAGAAGCGTTTGTCCCAGCTCTTGAAGCCTATGGGATAAGCAGTAAGCATATTGAATCCATTACGTGTGCAACAGAACCAACAGAGCCAAAATTAGTACTTGTAATAGATGAAACTATACGTGCAAGTATAGCAGGTATGGTGTTAGGTGCCATTGCGTCTGTTTTAATTGTTTCTCTCTATTTATTTACCCAAGATGTATTTTATGTGGGAACTACGTTGGAAGCGACTTTTGCATTGCCGGTAGTTGCCACGTATCATAAAAAGGATCAACGGGAGAAACAAGAAGATGCAAATGATACAATTGTATTAGTGGTGGCAGGGAAAACTACCTATGGAACCATTCACCGTATGATAGGTGAGGCAAAAAGGCAAGGAAAAGAAATGACAGGATTTACATTAGTAGAAGCAAATCTGTGGATTCAAAAGTTGTATTACCGATAGAAAGTGAGGAATTATGCAATTATTAGTATCGGCAATGAACCAAGAATTAGAGTCCTTAGTAAAGCAGATGAAGATTGCATCCAATGCCATTATTATTAATCAGTGTGGTGTGGTGTCCTATGAAAGTCACCCTATAGAGATTGGACAAGGGGCGGTACGCACCGTACAATGTTATTCCTTTGCAGAACGAGGAATTGGATTGAGTCGTAATAATGCGTTGCTTCGCGCTACAGATGAGCTATCATTATTTTCAGATGATGATATTGAGTATGTTAAGGGCTATGAGCAATTAATTGAAGAGGAATTTGCCAAGCATACAGAAGCAGATGTGATTCTGTTTCAATTTGACGTGTGCCCTAGTCGCAAAACTTATCACACCACTTCTTATCACCGAGTAAGATGGCATAATTGCGGAAGGTATCCAACATTTTCCATGGCAATACGTACTTCACGCATTCACGAAAGAAATATTACCTTCTCCCTATTATTTGGAGGAGGGGCCAAGTATAGCAATGGAGAAGATAGTCTGTTCTTGCAAGAATGTATTAGAAAAGGGTTGAGAGTCTATGCATCACCCATACTAATCGGACGTGAAATAGAACGTCCATCCACTTGGTTTATGGGTTACAACGAGAAGTTCTTCTATGATAGAGGAGTGTTGTATAAACATTTGTATGGAAATATGGCATATGTATTCGCGGTCAGATTTCTAATGAAGCATAAGGGGAAGATGTGTCAAACCATACAGGTAAGACAAGCTTTTTCTCATATGCGCAGGGGGATTCAGGCTACACTTAGAAAAGGAAGAGTCGTTTCATGATTGTTTATTTAGGAGTTACAGCATTAACCATTGCACTTTCATTATTAGTAAGGAAGAATCAGTGTGTATCATATGGTCCAGTAGAATGTAAACAACAAGTACGAAATCAGTATGCATTGTTTACTATTTTTCTTGTGTTATTTCTTGTGGCAGCCTTACGTTATTATGTGGGAAATGATTATTTGGCATATTTAAACATTTTTGAGAACATCTATGTGGAACGTACTGTATCCACTGAAATTGGGTTTAATAGCGTTGTTCGCTTTTATCAATTGTTATTTGGACAAAGCACATTTATTCCAATATTTGCAACCATTTCTGGAATTACTATTTATTTTATGTTAAAAGCTCTATATGAACAATTAGATTGGTTCTTTTATGGATTTTTGCTCTTTATGCTGACAGGATTTTACCTTATGAGTTTAAATACCATTCGTTATTATGCAGCTTTAGGTATCGTTATGTATTCAATTAAGTATTTGCAGAAGAAAGATTATCTGCCTTTTTGCCTCTATGTAGGATTAGCGGCTTCTCTTCATAAAACGGCAATTGTTGTAATTCCGGCCTATTGGTTTCTGAACCGAAAGTGGGGAAAGATCGAATATGCCATAATCGGAATGGGTACCTTATCACTTATTGTCTTAGAAGATTTTTATCGCAGTATTATTTTTAAGTTTTATCCTTTTTATGAGGGCTCCATATATGATGTGGATACGGTATCGGTTTTTAACATTGCAAAATGTGTATGTATTCTAGCATTTGCTCTATTTTTCTATAAACGTGTGAAAGAAGATGCCCTGTTATCCTTTTATTTTAAATTGAATTTAAGTGGTCTTGTTATATATGTATGTTGTACGTACATTCCGGTGGTTTCTAGGGTAGCGTATTATTTTATATGGCCACAAATCTTTCTTGTTACCAATCTAGTTGCAAAAATGAAGAAGGGGTGGTTTAAGACTATTTGCATAGTTGGAATTACGCTTGCCTACGTATTGTTTTTTGTGCTATTTCTTCAAGAAGCTTCTGGAACGGCTTTAAGAATATTGCCATACCAAACATGGATAGGAGTAGATTTGTGATCACATATAGTATTATTGTAGTTAGTTACCAAGCGGGAAAGCAGTTATATGAAACAGTAGATTCGATTTTACAACAAACATATCCATCTTATGAGATTATTATCAAAGATGGCGGGTCTACAGATGGAAGTATAGAAAATATTGCATCTTTGCAGAAGGATAATAGAGTCTTCTTGTATCAAGAGCAAGATGCGGGTATTTATGATGCCATGAATCAGGGGATTTCTTATGCCACTGGTGATTATGTATTATTTCTCAATTGTGGCGATCGATTTTATCAGGATACAGTATTAGAGCAAGTGACCCATGCTATTGAAGGAGAGAAAGAAGCACTCTATTATGGAGATGTGTTTCATGAAGGTGCTGGCTCATTGGATAGTATGCCAAGAGCAATTTCACCATTTACTTGTTATCGCCATATGCCATGTCACCAAGGTATGCTATATAGGCGAGAAGTGTTACAAGGGCGAGGTTATCAGTGCCAATATAGAGTTCGAGGAGATTATGAACACTTTCTATGGGCGTATTTCGAAAAAGGCATTCGTCCAAAAGCTTTAGACCTGATTATAGCTTCCTATGAAGGTGGTGGTTATTCGGAATCCAAGGTGAATGAAGAACGTGATAGGTGGGAGCATAGAGAGATTACGAAGAAGTATATTCCACCAGGTAAATTAGTTCTATATAGAGGAATCATGGTGATTACCTTGGTGCCCCTGCGTAGGAGAATTGCTAGGAGTAAAAGGTACTCTAACATATATAACCAGTTAAAACAAAGATTATATCATAGAAAATAGGAGAATTATTATGCGTATTTTATGGCTATGTAATCTCATGATGCCCTTTATAGCCCAAGAACTTGGTAGAGAATCTAGTCAAAAAGAAGGTTGGCTTACAGGCACTATGAATCGGATTCGTCAAGAAGAAAATAGCAATATCACATTGGGCGTATGTTTCCCTGTTGCCTCTATTCAAGAAGAAGTAACAGGTATGGTAGATCAGATTGCATATTATGGATTTTATGAGAACATCAATGAACCTGAGAAATACGAGGAAGGGTTAGAAGAACGATTAGGTACTATAGTAGAACGATTTCAACCAGATGTGATTCATATGTTCGGCACGGAATATGCACATGGGTATGCTATGGTTAAGGCTGTAAAAGAGAAGGAGAAAATTGCAGTAAGTATTCAAGGACTGTGTGCCATATATGCAGAAGTATACTATGCCAATTTACCACATAAGGTTCAGAAGCGTATTACATTTCGAGATGTAATTAAGAAGGATACCCTAATCGTACAACAAAGAAAATTCTACAAACGTGGTAAGAGAGAACAAGAAATATTGCGTGAAGTAACGCATGTTTTAGGACGTACCCAAGCAGATTATGAGTATAGCAAAGGGGTAAATACATCAAGTCAGTATCATAATTTATGTGAAACTGTGAGAGAGGAATTCTATAAGAATACATGGAATTTAGAAGAGTGTGAGCGTTATACCGTTCTTGTGACACAAGCAGATTATCCCTTAAAGGGATTCCATCTATTGGTAGAAGCATTGGCGGAGTTAAAGAAAGAATTCCCTCATATACAAGTGCATGTGACAGGTAATTGCATTACAAATTATAGAACTTTTCGTGACAAGATTAAAATAGGAGCATATGGTAATTATATTAGACAACTAGTAGCTTCTTATCAGTTAGAATCGACCATTACATATGAGGGGATGGTGGATGCTTCTCGCATGTGCCAATTAATGAAAGAATCTCATGTATTAGTCAATTGTTCATCTATGGAAAATTCGCCAAATTCTGTGGGGGAAGCCATGTTGCTTGGATTGCCCGTAGTAGCATCCCGAGTTGGTGGGGTTCCTAGTATGATAGAAGATGAAGTGGAAGGCTTACTTTACGATGCTTATGATACGAAGAAGCTTGCGGATCAAATTAGTAGAATCTTTGGAAATGATGAACTTGCGACTAGTCTCTCTCAGTCTGCCAGAGAACGTGCACATAAGACTCATGATCCAGAGAATAATTACAAGACACTAGTAAGTATTTACGAGGAAATTGCAAAGGGATAGTGACAAATATATGAAGATGACATTTGTATCAAATTATTTCAATCATCACCAACTTCCCCTATCCAATGCTTTGTATGAAGCGTTAGGAACAGATTATTGTTTTCTCCAGACGATTCCAATGGAAGCAGAACGTGTGGAGATGGGATGGCAAGAAGGATTAGAACACGTAACTTATGTACGACTTTTTCACGATTGTGTGGAAGAAAGTAAGCAGCTTATTTTAACGAGTGATATTGTGATTTTCGGGGGTGTCGAGGATGAGTCTTATATACAGGAACGCTTGCAACAAGGTAAACTTGTGTTGCGTTATTCTGAACGTCTCTACAGAGAGGGTGTTTGGAAAGCAATTTCTCCTAGAGGATTGTGGAAGAAATACCATGATCATACAAAGTATCGCAACAAACCAGTCTATTTGTTGTGTTCAGGAGGATATGTGGCCTATGACTTTAGTATTGTGAGAGCATATGCTAATAAAATGTTTCGATTTGGCTATTTTCCTGAATATATACCATATGAATTGAATCAACTTATGGAGAGAAAACCTCAAGGTACAATCCAACTTTTATGGGCAGGACGATTTTTAACATTGAAACATCCAGAGATGGTGTTGCATGTGGCCAAGCACTTGAAGAAGCAAGAGGTGCCATTTCATATAAATGTAGTGGGTGGTGGAGAGTTAGAACCCATGATGAAAGAAGCTGTGGCAAATGAAAGATTAGAAGATGTGATTACACTGCATGGATTTCAGTCACCAGCATGTGTACGAACCTATATGGAACAATCCAATATCTTTCTATTTACGAGTGATTATAGAGAAGGATGGGGAGCAGTCTTAAACGAAGCCATGAATGCAGGATGTGCTGTAGTAGCAAGTCATGCCATTGGCGCAGTACCCTTTCTAGTGCAGCAAGGAGAAAATGGATTGATTTATCAAAACGGAAATGTAGAGGAATTTGTGACTCATGTACAGAATCTGGTGGAGAATGCCTCGTTAAGAGAACGATTAGGGCGCAATGCTTATGACACCATATCTACACAGTGGAATGCAGGGGAAGTAGCACAAAGACTATTGAAACTCTGTGAAAAATTAATAAAATGTGATATGATATGGGAGGAAACGGGGCCCTTAAGTAAAGCACCTGTTGTAAAAGAGCGAAAGATGTATGGAGTATTAAATAAAAAATCACCATGAGAGGAGATGCATAGTTGAAGGAAAGAATCTATGTATGTCATACGTATTACCACGTCTATATTACCATGTTAAAGGAATTTGCATTGGGCAAGGAGTGTTATGGACAAGCTACTTTAGTTTTAAGTAAAGTATCAACTGATTTTGAATGCCTCCAAGAGCGAGCACAAGCCAGTGGTATATTTGAACAAGTGGTAGAATTTGATGAAAAAAAAAGTGCTTACTTTCCAGAACTTGATTTTTTCAAAAAAAATCAAGGGAATATTATCAAGAATATGGTGGCACGTATTCGATTTACTAAGATGTTTGCCAAGTTACAAGAGCCGTATATTCCAGTGGATTTTACTAGATACAAGAACATCTATGTATATTGTGATTCCGATCCCATTGGCTATTATTTGAATCAGAACCACATTGCTTATCATGCCATAGAAGATGGATTCAACTGTTTAAAGTTATTTAATGCAGCTCGTCACGATAATAAAGGATTTTTTCCAGTGAAGGTATGGATGTCATGGCTTAATTTAATCTTTATCCAAAATGGATATGGACGATATTGTCTTGATATGGAAGTGAATGACATAAGTGTCATATCCCATCCTTGTAGAAAGTATAGGGAACTTCCCCGAACTACTTTAATAGATCGTTTAACAGAAGAAGAGAAGGAATGTCTGCTGCGTGTATTTGTAAAAGATTTGGAGTTGTTACAGAATCTCTTAGACAATGTACGAGAATCTCACGGTAAAATGGTGGTGATTTTAACGGAACCGTTATGCGATGAAGACACAAGAAAACGAATCTTTACAGATATTATTGCAGAATACGGTGAAGGTGCTACTGTAGTCTTTAAGCAACATCCTATCGATCGATTTCCATATGATAAGGAGTTTCCAGAGCATGTAGTAATTGATCGCAGCGTTCCCATGGAACTTTTGAATTTTATGGGAGAGGGGATATTTGATGAGGCAATTGCAATCTTTACCCAAGTGGATAGCATTACCTTTGCAAAGAAGAAGATATTTTTAGGATCAGATTTTATGGATCGTTACGAAGAACCCCATTTGCATTGTTTTGATGCGTAGTATGAATGAGGAAGAGAAAGAAGAGTTAACAATGAAAATTATTCAGAAAATGTTGGTGTTATTAAGCAAAAGACAGAAAATAGAACTGGTAGGATTACTATTTGTCATGTTAATCGGAGCGATTTTAGAAACTGCAAGTATTGCCTTGATTATACCAGTAGTTACTCTAATCATGACACCTGATGCAGCAACATCCAATCAATATTTAGTGTGGATTACTAAGGTTTTAAATATTCAAGATGAAAGAACCCTTACCATACTTGTTATGTTATCCCTAGTGGTTGCTTTTACGATTAAGAACTCATTTATCTTTATGCAGCAGAAATGGTTGTATCATTTTATCTATACCAATCAGTTTCGTACTTCTCGCCTACTCATGCGTAACTACGTGAATAGGGGGTATGAATTTTACTTAAATGTAGATACAGCAGTGATTCAGCGGAATATTACAGCAGACGTGAATAATATGTATTCTTTGATTTTGGCTGTTTTAACTTTAATCTCTGAGATGATTATCTTAGGAACATTAGGGATTGTTCTCATGGTTGCAGACTTTAAGATGACGACCATGATGGTCATTGTATTACTAATTACCTTATTACTGATTAAGATTCGCTTAAAACCAACACTACATCGTGCAGGAGAGGAACATCAGCACCACTATTCGCTGTTGTTTAAATGGATTGCACAGACGGTTACAGGAATTAAAGAAGTGAAAATAATGGGAAAAGAAAACTATTTTGTGGGAGAGTATGAAAAGTGTGGTCGAGGGTATGTGGCTGCAGTGCAAAAATATAGCTTATATAGTAATACACCGCGGTTATTAATTGAAACAGTTTTCATGTCTACTATGGTATTGTATATGTTGGTGATTATCTTGACTAACCATTCTATGGATGATATGTTGCCAATTCTATCTGTATTTGCATTTGCAGCAGCTAGACTTATGCCATGTGCCAATCGCATCAATAATCAGCTGAATAATATTGCTTATTTTGAACCGTTTTTTATGGGAGTCAGTGATGATTTGCAAGAACAAGCAAGTGATAAGTGCGATGAGTTGCATTTTGCTACGAAAGATACAATAAAGATGCCTCTTACCAAAGAGATTCGCATGGAAGACATTACGTATGCTTATCCTAATACAGAGACTAATATCTTTACCAAGGCAAGCATGGAAATCCCCATTGGTTCTGCAGTAGGAGTAGTAGGCACATCGGGATCTGGTAAAAGTACGATTATTGACGTATTACTAGGGTTATTAGAAGTGCAAGAAGGCAAAATTTATGGAGATGGAATTGATATTCAGACAAATTACCAAGGATGGCTTAAGAATATTGGGTACATTCCGCAGATGATTTTTATGTTAGATGATACCATTCGTAGGAATGTTGCTTTTGGGGTAGTGGATGAGGAAATTGATGAAGAACAAGTGTGGCATGTACTTAGAGAGGCACAGTTAGATGGATTTATCCGTACTTTACCAGATGGATTGGACACTGCAATTGGAGAACGAGGCATTCGTTTATCTGGAGGACAACGTCAGCGTATTGGAATTGCCAGAGCTTTGTACAATGATCCAGAAGTGTTAGTGTTAGATGAAGCTACCTCAGCATTAGACAACGATACAGAAGCAGCAATTATGCAGTCCATTAACCAACTACATGGGAAGAAGACTCTTTTGATTATTGCCCATAGATTGCAAACAATTGCCCAATGTGACAGAGTCTACCGAGTAGAGAATGAGAAGATTACATTGGAACGATAGGATAGGATAGGATAGAATAGAATATGAAACTAAGCATTATTGTACCAGTCTATAATATGGTAGCAGATGGTAAATTAGAATATTGCCTTGAATCTCTTGTGGGACAAACCATTACAGATTATGAGATTATTGCAGTTGATGATTATTCTACAGATGAATCTCTTCAATTGTTACGAGAGTATGAGAAACGCTACCCGGAGAAATTCCGTGTCATTGCCTCCCCAGAGAATCGAAAACAAGGAGGGGCTAAGAACCTAGGTATAGAAGTTGCAACAGGCAAGTGGATTGGGTTTATTGATAGTGATGATTGGATTACGCCCAATATGTATCAGCGTCTTATTGAAAAAGCCGAAGAAACAGGATCTGATATGGTGGCTTGTGATTATCAACTAGTACACACCCACAGTATGAAACCTGGTAAAGTAGTTGCTAATCATAAGGAGAATCAAGTAGGCGCTTTAAATGAGGAACAATATAGAAGTCTTGTATTAGACTCAGGGAGTCTAGTAGTGAAAATCTATTTGAGAAATCGGTTATTAGAATTCTGCCCAAAATTTCCAGAGCATATGTTCTATGAAGACAATGCGGTGTCCAATGCCTATGTGTTACAGGCCACTAAGTTTGCCTATATTCCAGAGCCTATGTATTATTATTATCAACATGAAGGTTCTACAGTTCATACTATTACAAGAAAACGGTGTGAGGACCGTATGGCAGCAGCACGTTTTATGCTCAAGCATGGAAAAGAAGAGAATTATTTGGATCGCTACAGGCAAGAAATAGAATATAAATACACTCTATTATTTTACTTAAATACTATATTTTCCTATGTGGTGACTAGTGAAAGACGTTCCCTTACTTTTATGAGACGTATGGCAAGAGAAATGAGGGAAACATTTCCGGATTTTAGAGAGAATCCTTACTATATACAGCGAACGGATCCAGAATGGAAGAAGTTCGTCAATCTACATATGAAGTCAACCGTACTATTTGTGGTATATTACGATCTTTTGCGAGCGTATCGTAGAATTCGATATGGGGAATAGTGTGAAAATAAATTTTCACACGCAAATTTGTGTCTGCGACCCAAAGTTTGCAGGCTGCGAAGAAAGGCATGGTTATTTAGAGAGAAGGAGCTGAAAATGAAAGCAATTGCAATTATTACCGCCAGAGGTGGAAGTAAGCGTATTCCCCGTAAAAACATTAAGAATTTTCTAGGGAAACCCATTTTACTATATTCCATTGAAGCAGCACTAGCAACAGAGTTATTCCAAGAAGTTATGGTATCGACAGATGATGAGGAAATTGCTCGTATTGCTAGAGCAGCAGGTGCAAGCGTACCATTTTATCGAAGCACTAAAACATCAAATGATTATGCAACCACAGCAGAAGTAGTAGGGGAAGTATTAGAGGAATACGAGAAGTTAGGAATGCAATTTGACTATGCTTGTTGTATTTACCCAACGGCTCCTTTTCTTACGAAAGCAAAATTAGAAGAAGCCATGAAGGTGCTAATAGATACAAAGTGTCATACGGTAATGCCAGTGGTAGCCTATTCTTTTCCACCTCAGCGCAGTGTGGTTGTACGAGATGGGTATTTAGTACCAACTAATCAAGAAGATATGAAGAAACGCTCCCAAGATTTGGAGCCATATTACCATGATTGTGGACAATTTTATTGGTTGCATGTTCCGGCATTTCTAGAACAGAAGCAGATGATTATGGAGCATACCTGCCCGGTGTTTGTCAGTGAATTAGAAGTGCAAGATATTGATTCGGATGTGGATTGGAAGCTGGCAGAGTTAAAATATGAGATCATGATTCGATAAGTAAATAGGAGTAATAGAAGTAATAGAAGTTAGGAGCTAGCAATTCCAGAGCATTGGACCATGCTCCCCAAGGAGAGAAAGATTATGAAAAAACCGGCAATAGAAGGTGGTACACCTGTAAGAAATACCAATCTCTATTATGGACACCAGTATTTAGATGAGGAAGATTATCAGGCGGTACAAGAAGTGTTAGAAAGTGACTTTTTAACGTGCGGCCCTAAGATACAAGAATTAGAGCAGGCTCTTTGTGCCTTGACAGGTGCACAGTATGCAGTAGCAGTCAGCAATGGTACAGCAGCTCTTCATATTGCTTGTTTGGCAGCAGGATTACAAGAAGGGGATGAATTAATTACCACCCCAATTACCTTTGCTGCTAGTGCCAACTGCGCTTTATATTGTGGTGCAAGACCTGTTTTTGCAGATATTAATCCCCACACATATAACATTGATCCAGATTGCATTGCTCGTTGTATCACAGAACGTACTAAGGTAGTGGTAGCGGTAGATTACACGGGACAAGCGGTAGAATTAGACCGAATCCAACAGTTGTGTGAGAGAGAAGAGTTGATTCTTATTGAAGATGCAGCTCATTCTATTGGAACTAAGTACAAAGGGAAAATGGTTGGATCCATAGCGGACATGACTACTTTTAGCTTTCATCCAGTTAAGACGATCACAGGTGGAGAAGGAGGAGCAGTTCTTACTAATGATGCAAAGTTATATGAGAAGCTATTGTTATATCGTTCCCATGGAATTACAAGAGATGAAACGCTCATGGAAGTGGAAGAACCAGAGCCTTGGTATTATGAGCAAGTAGGTCTTGGTTACAATTATCGAATGACCGATATTCAAGCGGGTCTAATCATCTCTCAACTTCATAAATTACCACGATTTACTGCTAGAAGAAAAGAAATTGTGGCTCGATATGATGAGGCATTTCGCCAGTTAGAAGGCATACTGATACAAGAGGAAATACCAGAGTCAGATACCACAAGGCATTTATATATATTATGCCTACAGTTAGATGCGTTTACCATCACTAGAAGGCAATTTTTTGATGCATTAGCAGCAGAACACATCTGTTGCAATGTTCACTATATACCAGTATATTACTTTCCGCATTATAAAAAGCTAGGTTATGGCAAAGGTTTGTGCCCCAATGCGGAAGAACTTTATGAAGGAATGATAAGTTTGCCTCTTTATTATGGAATGCATGACCAAGATGTAGAAGATGTAATCTGTGCTGTATTAACCATTGCACAATATTATAGTAAAAATATCGTTAAAGAGAGTATTTGTCAGAACAGGAATAGTATGCTAAAATAGTGTGTTATTGCAAATAGAAATGGAGGAAGTCATGTTAGATAACCAAACAATATTAATTACAGGTGGAACAGGTTCTTTTGGAAAAGCATTCACCAAGTATGTACTAACTCACTATAAGCCAAAGAAAATTATTATCTATTCAAGAGATGAGTTCAAACAGTTTATGATGGCCAATGAATTTGCACAATATAAAGAAAAACTACGTTTTTTTATTGGAGATGTTCGGGATAAAGAACGACTAGAAAGAGCCTTTGAAGGAGTTGATTATGTGATTCATGCAGCGGCTATGAAGCAAGTACCGGCTTGTGAATATAATCCTCATGAAGCAATTAAGACCAATATTACAGGTGCTCAGAATATTATTGATGCAGCACTGGACTCAAAGGTGAAAAAGGTGGTTGCTCTTTCAACAGATAAAGCAGTTAATCCAGTAAACTTATATGGTGGTACAAAGCTAGTATCGGATAAGTTGTTTGTGGCTGCCAATGCTTATGCAGGTAGTAGGGATATTTCCTTTTCCATTGTTCGGTATGGTAATGTGGCAGGAAGTAGAGGCTCGGTGATTCCATTTTTTTATAATCTTATGAAGAATGGTGCCACAGAATTACCAATTACGGATTATCGCATGACAAGATTCTGGATTAGTTTAACAGAGGGTGTGGAATTAGTGATTAAAGCCTTAGAAGAATCAAGAGGTGGGGAGACATTTATCTCTAAGATTCCATCTTTTAAAATTACAGATTTAGCACAAGCCATGAAGCCTGGATGTACCATGCCAGAAGTTGGAATTCGAGAAGGTGAGAAGTTGCACGAGATTATGGTTACCGTGGAAGATTCTATGACTACTTATGAATATGAGAAGCATTTTATTGTATATCCGCAAATGGTGTGGGATCGTGCTAAGGAAGTGGTGCCAACTGGCAAGAAAGTGCCAAACGGGTTCTCTTATAGTTCTGATAATAATACTTGGTGGTTAACAATAGAAGAGATGAAGGAACTCATTCAGACAGTGGAGTTAGAAAAATAATAAATTTATACAAGTAGGGACATACGCATTTCGTATGTCCCTAAGTAGCAGACAAAGGAGACTTTTTGAAAACGATTATTCAATCATACTATGTAAAATATGAAGCAATTATTTTATATTTATTCTGGGGAGTCATGGCAACCCTATTAAATATTGTGTTGTATGAAATTTTTGCTAATGTCATGGGGATTCATTACGTAGTTGCCAATGCTATAGATTGGGTCTTATGTGTAGCATTTGCCTATATGACCAATCGAACTTTTGTATTTAAGAGCCAAGTGAAAGGATTTAGAGGGATTGGAGCAGAGATATCTAAATTCGTATCATGTAGAATTATATCAGGAGCAATGGATATGGGAATTATGATTCTAATGGTATCATTTCTCCATATTGATGATTCCATTGCCAAGATTGTAACACAGTTTGTGGTAGTGATATCTAATTATATCTTTAGTAAATTATTTATATTTAAGAACAAAGAAAGTGCTGATTGAGTGCTAGAATGATCTGGTCAAAGAGGATTGTGATAAGATGAAGGGAAAACAGTTAATACACAAGATAGAATGGTATCTCATACCTGTAATTCTAATTTTATATCCAATGAGAAAATGCAACCAAGGAATTGATTTATCAGATACAGGATATAGTCTCTATAATTATGAACTATTTCAACAGGCGGAAGTTACTTGGTGGCTTGTGGCAACTTACTTATCTAATTGTCTGGGCAGTATGTTGCAGAAGTTACCTTATGGGGATACTTTGCTTGGAATGAATTGTTACACTAGTTTATTGATTAGTGCAATGGTTCTTATGATATACTGCTTCCTGAAACAATGGATTCCGTTTTGGCTTGTATTTCTTGGAGAAATTATGGCCATTCATTTATGCTGGTGTCCAACTGCAATTCTCTACAACTACTTAACCTATTTCTTTTTGACCATTGGGATTATTCTGCTATATGAAGCCATGAGGCGAGAAAAATATTACTTGTATGTGTTAGCGGGGATCGTGTTAGGGCTTAATGTAATGGTGCGATTTTCCAACCTTACACATTGCACGTTTATTCTAGCTGTTTGGTATATGGGATGTTTGAAGAAGTCTTCTCATGGAGTCATTGCAAAGCAGACAGGTTCGTGCGTAGGAGGTTACATACTTGGTATGGTAACTGGATTAATTCCTATTGCTTGGAATTATGGAATAGAAGAATATTTCAATATGTTCTTTGGACTGTCTACTGTTGGAGAAAGTGACGGATCCTATGCCCTAATGGATATGCTTACGAGTACTTTAGTCGTTTATTGGAATAATTTAAAGTGGATTGCTTATATGGCAATTGCAACGTGTGCAGGTGCCATTTACTTTCGAGTGTGTGGCAATAAGTTCAAACGAGTGAATCAAGTATTATACTGCATGGGGATTATAGTCTTATTTCGTTGGTTTTATGGACAAGGATTTTATAATATTAATTACCAAACATACGACTCTATTTTACGGCCAACTACTATTTATATTGTACTTACTGTAATAGCTAGTTTCGTTATGATGGGAAGTAAGAAAACAACGGTAAATGAGAAAACTGGTCTTTGTATACTAGTAATTCTGACGTTCCTATTACCGCTAGGCAGTAATAATTACATTTACTCTGTATTTAATTATACATTCTTTCTTATGCCGGTTGGATTGTATTTTGCGTATCTTGCCATTAGGCAAACTAAATGGGACTTTCCGGTAAAAGCCATGCTTTTCTTTTTTCTAATAGGACTTGCTATCCAAAATTGTCTCTTTGGCTTGCTCTTTTCTTTTTCTGGGAGTAATTTTGGAGCACCAAGAGATACTATGGTGACAGAAATACCGAAATTAGCAGGTATGTATACGGATGATGTTCGTGCTCAAGACTTAGAACAATTATACCAAGTGATTTTGGAACAGGGATATTTGGAAGAAGAGCTCATTACCATGGGAAATCTTCCAGCTCTTCATTATTATTTTGATATGGACGCTTATTTAAGTTCTGCTTGGATTGATTTAGATTCCTATACTATGCCGACTTTTGAAGAAGATTGGCTGGGGAAGGAATCACAAGAAGATAGTCGTCCAGTTATTATTACCAATACAACTATTGCCCAAATCATAGAAGCGGGAAGTCTGGAAACATTAACAGATTTATACCGCGGTTATGAGAAATATCTGCAAATTATTGATTATATGGAGGAGCATCAATATGAACTACAATTAATCAATAATGAATTTGCCTTATATTATTAAGAAAGAATGAGACGGCTGTTATGTGGAAAGAAATGATTAACTTTAATGTACCTCCTTTTACAGGAAAAGAAATGGATTATATAAAGGATGCTATCAAGCGTCAAAAAATTTGTGGAGATGGTATCTATACCAAGAAGTGTCATGAATGGATGGAGAAGCACACAAAGACTGGAAAATCGCTGTTAACTACTTCGTGTACCCATGCTCTAGAACTTGCAGCCTTATTAGCCGAGATTCAATCAGGTGATGAAGTGATTATGCCGTCGTATACCTTTGTCTCTACGGCAGATGCTTTTGTGCTACGAGGGGCAACCATTGTTTTCGTAGATATTCGGCAAGACACCATGAATATAGATGAAACTCAAATAGAAGCAGCCATTACAGAACGAACGAAAGCAATTGTTCCAGTTCATTATGCAGGAGTAGCTTGTGAGATGGACATCATTATGGCAATTGCCAAGAAACATGACCTATTCGTAATTGAAGATGCTGCACAAGGAATCATGGCAACTTATAAGGGACAAGCACTAGGAACTATAGGGGATTTTGGATGTTATAGCTTTCATGAAACGAAGAATTATAGTATGGGAGAAGGTGGAGCCTTATTGATTCAAGATGAACAATATGTGGAAACTGCTGAAATCATACGAGAAAAAGGAACAAACCGTAGCCAGTATTTTCGTGGAGAAGTGGATAAGTATACATGGATGAATTATGGCTCTTCTTACCTTCCAAGTGATATGAATGCTGCTTATTTATATGCACAGCTAGAAGTGGCCGGAGAGATGTTACAAGAACGATTGTCTTTATATGAAACATATAGAGCTAATTTACAAGAATTAGCCCAGAAAGGTCATGTGGAATTGCCATATGTACCAGAAGAATGTACACATAATGCTCATATGTTTTATATTAAGACAAAAGATATGGAAGAAAGAAGTCAGTTGATTGAATTTTTACGAGAACGGAATATTTATGCAGTGTTTCATTATATTCCTCTACATTCCTCTCCAGCCGGTCTTAAGTTTGGACGTTTTCATGGAGAAGACCGAATTACAACACGAGAAAGTGAACGAATTCTTAGATTACCTATGTATTATCGCTTACAAGTGGAACAAGTCAACTATATTTGCGACATGATAAAGGAGTTTTATCAATAAAATGGTGGGAAAAGCGAAGGCGTTGTTACAATTGCATATAGATACAACACTTGCAATGGGTGCAACTATTTTGCTAATGGTAGTCCTGGCAAGTGTCTTTGATTTTCGGTATGACTTAAATGATGATGTATTAATTCATGATATTCTATCAGGTAATTATACAGGTGTACCAAGTGGTCATAATATACAAATGCTTTATCCTTTAAGTGGTATACTCGCATTATGCTATAGAATTGGGAGAGCCATACCTTGGTATGGGATTTTTCTTTGCACAAGCCAATTTTTTTGCTTTTATCTCTTGGTGCAAAGGATACTTACTTACGCAGAACATAAAGTTGCTAAGTATTTCTTATTATTGGTTTCCGTTAGTTTTTTTCTTGTGTTTCAATATAATACATTAGTGGTGGTACAGTATACAGTGGTAGCGGGATTATTGGCGGCTACTGGGATTTTTCTATTTCTTACAGCACCACTAGTCTCCACCACAAAGGAAATGTTGAAAGTAAACTGGATTAGTCTTGTACTACTCTTGGTTGCTTACTGTTTGAGAGAGGAAATTGTCTTACTATTTCTTCCCCTTTTATGCGTAACTGGAGTAATCAAGTGGATGCAGGAGAAAGAATTATGGAAGATGCAAGTCATTGCAAAGTATGTGGCTCTTATGGGAGCCTTTCTCATAGGGATGCTTCTATGTTTGGGTATTCATTACATGGCCTATGGTAGCCAAGAGTGGAAAACCTTTCAAGTATTTTTTGACCAACGAACGGATTTATACGATTATGCGACCATTCCAGATTATGAATCCAATGGAGAATTTTATGAATCCATTCAGATGGAAGAGTCTCAACAACAATTGCTTGTTAATTACAATTATGCTATGGATAGTCGTATTGACGTAGAAGTCATGACAGCGGTTGCAGAATATGCAACGCAAATATGGCAAGATGCGCATCCTTTTTCAACCCAATTACGGAATAGTTTATGGAGTTACCGATATCGAACTTTTTATATGGAACAAGAAACTCTAACCCAGAGTGATTATCCTTACAATTATATGGTAATCATTTTATATGGTAGTATTTTGCTGATGATTGCATATGCCAAATCATACAGGTATTTCTTTGCTATAGGATTATTATTAGGTGTTAGAAGTAGCTTGTGGCTGTATTTAATCTATGGAATGAGAACACCAGTTAGAATTACCATGCCACTCTATTATGTGGAAGCGTGTATCTTGTTGGGAATGCTCCTTTATTTTATGAAGGATAAAATCGTACAAAAATATGGATTTGCCTATGTAATGGCAAGTATTGTATTTCTGGGGGGTATTTGGCAATTTAGCTATTTATCCAATTGTTTACAAGATACCATTGCATTCCAAGAAGAGCAAGATCAGGTAAATGATGCCATACGTGAGTATGCAAAATCAAACCCAGAGAATGTATATTTCATTGATGTATATACCTTCGTTTATTTTTCAGAGGAAATATTCGCAAAGCGTGACAATTCATTAGATAATTATGGTATAATAGGAGGATGGGCTGCTACAAGCCCAGTAGAAACAAAACGTCTAGAAGCCTTAGATGTATCAGGCATTGATATGGCTTTTATTGAAGAAGAAGGGGTATACTTTGTGAATGGCACCCAATATTCTACGGATTGGCTGGTGGCATACTACAAGGATAAGGGCATAGAAGTTCGAGTAGAAGTCGTGGACGAATTGTTAGATGGACAAATAGAGATTATACAATTACAGAAAGTATAATGATACAAAGTGAGGAAGGCCATGAAGAAAATATCGTATATTATACCGTGTTACTGTTCAGCCAATACATTGCCTAATGTGGTAAATGAAATTGTACAGGTCATGAATACTTTGGAATCCTATACATATGAGATTATATTAGTGAATGATGATTCACCGGATGATACCATGACGACCATTGTAGATTTAACGAAGCAATACCCATGGATTATAGGAATTAATTTAGCTAGAAACTTTGGCCAACATGCAGCTTTAATGGCTGGGTTTCGTGCTGTCACTGGAGATTATGTTGTATGCTTAGATGACGATGGACAAACACCAGCAGACGAAGTGTATAAATTAATTCGGAAGATAGAAGACGGCTATGATGCAGTTTATGCCAGATATCAACACAAAAGACATACCTTATTTCGTAACTTTGGAAGCTATGTAAATGAGTTGATGGCACGTGCATTACTAGGAAAGCCAAAAGAGCTTTATATTTCCAGCTATTTTGCAGTAAAACGGTTTATTGTAGATCATATTGTACAATATGAAAATTCATATCCCTATGTAATCGGCCTTGTACTGCGCACTACAAAGAAGGTTACGAATGTAGATGTGGAACATCGAGACCGTATGAGTGGAACTTCTGGATATACCATTCATAAGTTACTTAGTCTATGGTTTAACGGCTTTACGGCATTTTCCATTAAGCCATTGCGCATTGCCACTGTATCAGGTGGAATCTTTGCTATTATGGGATTCACCTATGGATTTTATACGATTGTCAAGAAGTTTATCAATCCTCTTGTACCACTTGGATTTAGCTCTACTATGGCAGCAATTCTATTTATTGGGGGAGTATTAATGCTAATGCTTGGATTAATAGGTGAATATATTGGGCGTATTTACATGAGCTTAAATCGGGCACCTCAATATGTAGTTCGTGAGATTATACAGAATGGAAATGAGAGAACAGATGAAAGAAGAGATTAAGATCGGAAGAGTTATACAGATTATAATTGGATATTTACTGGTGGTTGTGTTTTTATTTGCCTGGCCCATTGGAATGATTGATCAACCTGTTACATCAGGTACTAGTGATGTGTTAAAAGGTAGCACGCCTGCCATCTATACTACAGCAGAACTGGTACAAGAATTTCAACCACAGTGCGATTATTTAGAGACCATCTCTTTTTATGTGGAAAATGATTTACAAGAATTTCAATATATGACACTAATGTTCTATTTATTTGATCAAAATGAAGAATTGATAATAATGGAAGAATTAAGTCTTGACGGAGCGGAATTTCCAGGAATCTTAACCATTCCCGTTGAGTTAGATGTGGATTCAAGTAAGAATTATGTTGCGTTACTAAATTCACCTTACGTTGAGCTTTTCTTAGGAACAGTAGAGGCGGAAGAGAGTGGTGCCATAGAACACATGAACACTTACGTGGAGAGTCAATTGTTGGAAGATGAATATGCCTATGTTATTTATGATTATACAACACCTGTTACATTTTGGTGGATGATCGCATATGGATTATGTTCCTTCTTTATTCTAGCCCTAGTTGGATATTGTATGAATAAGCTATCTACAAAGTATCAGGTATTACAAGGAGTATATTCTGCCAATAACGTGATTCGGACCTTGCTGTCTATTACAGTTTTAATTGCAGGAATTCGTCTTGGAGTTGCAATTTATCCTCAACAATTATTTGGCAGTAATTTAATGGATCTTATTGTGTATGAGATTACAACCATTACAGCCTTATGCTTGTTCTTATATTATATCAATCGAATATTGGTGCCATTGGAAGTGGCAAAAACATTATTCCAGAAGAAGCGTATCGTAGATTATATTCAAATTGCTGCTTTTGCGGGAGCTTTTACACATGCTTGTTATTATATGAATGCAATATACGAGTACATTCATATCATTAATACAGCTAAGATTATTGTCTACTTGCTTATTGCTATGATGACAATGATTCATTGGAAACAATTAAAGAAAGTACCTACCATTGTATCAACAATCCTTGCAGTTATTGCTGGTATTATATGGTATGTGACGCAAAGCGAAGTAGCAGTCACACAAGAATTAGCACAGTGGGAAGCAGTAGCCTGTAGTTTAGGGCTATTAGCTATTTACCATCTGATTCGCATGGTCATTACGAAGAAGATTAATAAAATATCTTATGTATATTTTGGATTACTGGTGCTCTTCTGGGTTTTGCAGAATGTATATCGTTATGAACGAACATGGCCACTTATACTAGTATTTCCTATTGGTGTATACTATCTCTTCTTTAATAGCAAGGAGAATAGAACCGGCACGTTATTAAATATGATGTATGCAGTTGTATGCAATTATGGGGGAATGGTAATCTACTGTCTGTTGCATAGACCCTATCATTATTACATGCGAACTAGATACCCTATGTACTTCCATACGGTGACCATTACATCTATGTATTTAGTTCTTGTGTTTACCGTAGTATTTGTATTGTTGTTACGTGCTTATCAGCAGAAGCAACATAAGAGAATACCAGTTCTTATGGTACTGCTGGGAAGTGTAGTTTCGTACGTGTTGATGACGGTGTCGCGAACAGGATTATTCACCATTCTAGCCATTCCTATTTGTATATTAATTGTGTGGTTCGTAGTAAGAAAACCATCACAATGGAAACAGCTGGGAGTAAGAATAGGAAGTGTTGTACTAATTTCAATGTTTATGTTACCATTTACCATTATGACCACAAGAATCATCCCAGCGATTATTAACGAACCCATCGAAGTGGAAATCGAAGTTGCAGTAGAAACTATTGAAAAAGGTGATCCAATGGATTCGCCACGTTATGTTACGGTAAAAAGATTCCTTGATTTATTCTGTAATGGTATGGGGATTGATTCGAATTACTTCTATATTCCTGGTCAAGGTGGCCTAGAGGAGAAATCGATACAAGAGGTTTCGCAAGTAGAAGTGGTACAAGCACAGGTGGCACGGATGACGAATTCCGTGGCTGTTGCAACCAAGAGTACAGTGGCGTCCAGCGACCAACCAAGTTCTCTAGGGGGGAGTACAGTATTAGATGAGGTGGCTGACTATACCAATGGTCGTGTGGATATTTGGATGGCCTATTTGCAAGAGATTAATTTAGTGGGACATGAAACAATGGGAGTAGTCGTATGGGATGAATTGCAAAGCCATGCTCATAATTCCTTTATACAAGTGATGTATGATCACGGCCTTATAGTAGGTATTTTATTTATCTTATTGTATTTTTCTTCTTTAGCAAGGGGATTTGTATATTATAAAAAGAATTCAAGCGATGCACTTTATTTGTTGCCAGGATGCATCATTGGAGCTTTTGGAATGGTTAGTATTGCAGAGTGGGCATTCCATCCGTGTCAGCCAATTGGATTAGCATTTTTATTGATGTTAGCACCATTGCTTGGAAAGTTAAATAAAATTAGTGTGAAATAAGATTTTTATGCTATTTTGAAAAAGGACGCTTATTAATATGAGTAAAGAATGGATGAAACAAACCAATTATAAAATTATATCAAGAAGAATATTCTTAGTTGCATACGATACAGCAGCAGCATCTTTATCGGCTGTTGCAGCGTTACTGTTGCGATATGAATTTCGTTACGAGGACATTGCCCCCGAATTTTTAGATTCTGTCATTCAGTTTATGCCATTTTCTATTTGCATTACGATTGGTGTATTTTATATTCTGCACCTATACCATAGTTTGTGGGCATTTGCAGGAGTAACAGAGATGCAAAATGTGGTGGCAGCTTGTATGGTATCTTCTGCCTTGCAGGGAGTAGGCTTGTATGCGCTAGATTATTCAGTTCCAAGAAGTTATTACTTTATGTATGCATCGGCTTTATTAATGGCCACGGCTATTAGCCGTTTTGGATACCGTTTTGTTCGAGAATTGCGCCATAAGAATTCCAATCGTAAGAATGGAACACAAGTTATGATTATTGGGGCAGGGGAAGCTGGTAATGTAATTATTAAGGAGATTCTATCTAGTGCATTTAGTAGAATGGTCATTCGATGTATTATTGATGATGATGCAAACAAGCACGGCAAATATATGCAAGGAATTAAGATTGCAGGTGGTCGAGATGCTATTATAGAGCAAGTTAATTTTTATGGGATTGATGAGATTATTATTGCCATGCCTTCTGCATCTAGGAGGGTAATTCGTGAAATTGTTGAAATTTGCCAAGAGACAGATTGTACTCTGCGGACTTTGCCTGGTATGTATCAATTAGTAAATGGTGAAGTGAATGTTAGTAAGCTTAGAAATGTACAAGTAGAAGATTTATTAGGACGCGATCCAGTTAAGGTAGATATGGATTCGATTATAGGATATGTACAAGGCAAGACAATATTAGTCACAGGTGGAGGCGGTTCCATAGGAAGTGAACTATGTCGTCAAATTGCAAGTCATAATCCCAAGCACCTGATTCTAGTTGATATTTATGAAAATAATGCATATGATGTACAACAGGAATTACGTCTACAGTATCCTAAGTTGAATTTAACTGTTTTAATTGCATCTGTTCGCAATACCAACCGAGTGAATGCTATTTTCGCCCAATATCACCCTGATATTGTATACCATGCAGCAGCTCACAAGCACGTTCCACTTATGGAAAAAAGCCCCAATGAGGCAATTAAGAACAATGTATTTGGAACTTTTAAGGTGGCAAATGCAGCAGCCAACTATGGCACTTCTAAATTTGTTATGATTTCTACGGATAAGGCAGTGAATCCAACGAATATTATGGGAGCTTCTAAACGCATTTGTGAAATGATGATTCAAATATTTAATAATAATTATAAGACAGAATTTGTGGCAGTTCGATTTGGGAATGTACTAGGTAGTAATGGTAGTGTGATCCCACTATTTCAAAGACAAATTGCAGCAGGTGGACCAGTTACTGTAACGCATCCCGATATTATTCGATATTTTATGACCATTCCTGAAGCGGTCTCTCTTGTATTACAAGCAGGTGCTTTTGCAGAAGGAGGGGAAATATTTGTTCTAGATATGGGCGAGCCAGTAAAAATCTTAGATTTAGCCAAGAATCTCATTCGTTTATCAGGATTTAAAGTGAATGAAGATATCATGATTGAATTTAGTGGATTACGTCCAGGAGAAAAGCTATACGAGGAATTACTCCTGGAAGAAGAAGGACTTCGAGAAACAGCAAATAAGATGATCCATATTGGACAACCAATTGAAATGGATGAAGGAAAGTTCTTTCAAATCTTGTATGAATTAAAACGCTATGCCAATGGCGAAGACCCCGCTATACGCGAAAAAGTACAAGAATTAGTGCCAACTTATTCTGTTAATCAGGAGGAATATTAGGATGAAACATATGGCAATAGAACATAAGAAGAGTATTCTTTCTTATTGTGAGCCTAGGAATTATTATTAATGTAGTTGTAGTGGGAACAACCATTTTCACTCAAACTAGGTATATGATTTACAATTTCCCACTTTTTTACACTTCATTTGTGTGGATGATTTATGGAATTTTTGGTAAAATATTAGACAAGAAGGAGTAAACATGGATAAAATTGCAGTATTGATTCCTTGTTATAACGAGGAAGTAACCATACGAAAAGTAATATGTGATGCAAGAGAAGCATTACCAGAGGCCACCATTTATGTATACGATAATAACTCAACAGATCAAACAGTAGTGATTGCAAAAGAAGAAGGTGCCACAGTGCGTTGCGAACGCCAGCAAGGAAAGGGCAATGTAATTCGAAGAATGTTTCGCGAGATAGAAGCACAATGCTATCTAATGATAGATGGAGACGATACCTACCCACTTACCAATGCAAGAGAAATGGTAGAGTTAGTTCTAGAAAAGCAATCGGATATGGTGGTAGGAGACCGCTTATCTTCTACGTATTTTGAAGAAAATAAGAGACCATTTCATAATTTTGGTAATTCTATTGTGCGAGGAAGTATTAACACCCTATTTCATTCTAATATTAAAGATATTATGACTGGATACCGTGCATTTAGTTATGAATTTGTGAAGACATTTCCAGTGTTATCGAAGGGATTTGAAATTGAAACAGAGATGACCATTCATGCAGTGCATAAAAATATGCAAGTAGACAATGTGATTGTAGATTATAGGGACCGACCAGAAGGTAGCGAATCCAAGTTAAACACTTATTCAGATGGAATAAAAGTCATTGCTATGATTATACGTTTATTTAGTGTATACAAACCGTTAACAACTTTTGGCTCCCTTGCAATTCTTTTATTTATAGCACCATGTATTCTTGTAATTCCTATTTTTATAGAGTATTTTCTGACAGGATTAGTGCCACGTATTCCTACCTTAATTGTATGTGGTTGTACCTTATTAGCATCTATGCAATCACTTTTTGCAGGACTAATCTTACATAACATTGGTGAGAAGGATCGGCGGGATTTTGAACATAATCTAAGAACCTCTGCTTATCATAAAATGCGATTGCAGGAGAAAGGTTGGTAATTCTTATGAGTAATCGAACAAGTGGAAGAATATTTCTGTCATCACCAACAATGAATGGGGCAGAACAACAATATATACAAGAGGCATTTGATACAAATTGGGTAGCACCACTTGGTACAAACGTAAATGAATTTGAGAAGGAACTAGCACAATATGTGGGAAGTGGATATGGTGCTGCACTCAGTGCAGGAACGGCAGCTATTCATTTAGCACTTAAACTATCAGATGTTCAACAAGGAGATTTTGTATTTGTATCTACTTTGACCTTTTCCGCTACTTGTAACCCAATTGTATATGAAAAAGCGAATCCTGTTTTTATTGATTCAGAACCAGATACATGGAATATGTCGCCAGAAGCATTGGAGAAGGCATTTCTCGCCTATCCAAAACCAAAGGCAGTAATCTTAGTTCATTTATATGGAACTCCAGCTAAACTAGATGAGATTATGGCAATTTGTGAAAAACATCAAGTTCCGCTTATTGAAGATGCAGCAGAGTCATTAGGAGCTACTTATAAGGGAAAGCAAACTGGAACTTTTGGACGAATGGGAATCTATTCCTTTAATGGCAATAAGATTATCACCACATCGGGTGGTGGAATGCTTGTATCACAGGACGAAGCATTGATTCAACGAGCACGATTTCTAGCAACACAAGCAAGAGATCCGGCAAGACATTACCAGCACTCTGAAATCGGATATAATTATAGAATGTCTAATATTGTAGCTGGAATTGGTAGAGGTCAAATGACTTGTTTAGACAATCATATTCAGAAGAAGAAAGAACTTTATCTAGAATATAAGGAAGGATTTGCAATTATTCCAGAGATCACTATGAATCCAATGAATCTACACGGAGAAAGTAATTATTGGCTATCCTGCATGACTTTGTCTAAGGATTCTAGTGTAACGAAAGATAAGATTATGGACTTGTTGGAAGGTGAAAATATCGAAGCCAGACCTATTTGGAAACCAATGCACCTACAACCTGTTTTTACACAATATGGGTTCGTACCTCACACAGAGGAGGAGATTTCCGTAGCAGAGGATATTTTTGCACGAGGAGTTTGCTTGCCAAGTGATGTGAAGAATACATCAGCAGATATGGCATATATTATAGAATGCGTTCAATCACTATTCGCAAAATCCTAGTGAGAAAAGGGGATACCATGTACCAAAAGTATGGAAAGAGAATCTTAGATGTAGCCATTGCACTCACGGCGTTGGTCATTGCATTGCCAATTATGGTGATACTAGCAGTGCTTATTTTCTGCTTTCTAGGTTCTCCCGTGATTTTCACCCAAGAGAGACCGGGGAAAAATGAGGTTGTGTTTAAGTTGTATAAGTTTCGTTCTATGAGCCAGAAGAAAGATAAACAAGGCAATCTTTTGCCTGATGAAATGCGATTAACAAAGTTTGGTAAATTATTAAGAAGTACTAGTTTAGATGAATTACCCGAATTATTTAATATTATTAAAGGCGATATGAGTATTGTAGGACCAAGACCCTTGCTAGTTGAGTATTTGCCATATTACACCAAAGAAGAGCGAATTCGTCATAGTGTGTTGCCAGGTCTTACTATTCCAGATGTATTGTATAAGAATCTACATAATAGTTGGGATGAACAATTAAATCATGATATTTGGTATGCCCACCATTGTTCATTTCGAACAGATTGTAGAATTGTGGTGGCAACTGTAGGGAAATTAATGCAGAGGAATAAAGAGCAATATGGAAGTTATGTACGGGGAAAATTAAGTGATGAGCGTAAGAAATAGAGATGAAAATGATATTAATAGCTTGAAATGAGAAGAATTATGAAAACAATAATGATATTAACAAACAGTGATAAAGGGTTGCATGATTTCAGAAATGAAGTATTACTTAGGCTAATTGAGAAATCCTATCAGGTAGTCATTGTGTCTCCAATGGAATTGTATAGAGAGTATTTTGAATCAATTGGATGCAAGTGTATTCCTATGGAGATACAGAGGCGTGGAATGAATCCCATCACAGATTTCAAGTTGTTCCAAGCATATAGAAGGTTATTGAAAAAGATGAACCCTTATGTGGTATTAACCTATACCATTAAACCAAATGTGTACGGTGGACTTGCTTGTCGAATACAGCATATCACCTACTTTTCTAATGTAACAGGACTAGGCACAAGCTTGACAGGAAATAGTAAGATGAAACATTTTATCCTAATGTTATATCGAATGGGGCTAAAAGGAGCACGGTGTGTTTTCTTTCAAAACAAGACAAATTTAGAATTTATGCAAAAATACGATTGCATTCAGGCTAAAGTACGTCTCTTACCTGGTTCTGGTATTAATTTAGAGGAATTTGCATATGAGACCTATCCAGAAGAAGGAACTATTCGATTGCTTACCATTGGTCGCATTATGAAGGATAAAGGAATTAGAGAATTATTAAATGTGATTCCACAGATATGTGAAGAATTTGACAATGTTATTTTCGAATTACTAGGAGAGTACGAGGAAGAAGATCGTATTTTACTAGAACCTATCATAGAAAACTTGCAAAAAGCAGGTATGATAAGGTATTATGGTTATCAAGAGAATGCAAGAGAATATATTAAGAAGGCACATATACTCATTCACCCATCCTATCACGAGGGCATGTCCAATGTTATGTTAGAGGCAGCAGCTACAGGGCGCCCCATTATTGCAAGTGATATTCCTGGATGTAGAGAAATCATACAAGATGGTAGAACAGGAATGTTATGTAAGTCGAAAGAGGAAGAGTCTTTATATAAAAGTCTACATACTATGCTAAAGAAAAGTACGCAGGAACGAGAAGAAATGGGACAAGCGGGAAGAGAATATGTGGAGAAGCATTTCAGTCGAACATTAGTAGTTGATGCCTACCTAGAAGAAATTAAAGCTGTAACTCAGGATACAGAGAAGTAGAGTTGAACATGTGAAGGAGAATAGAGAATCATGAATTTATATGCAGAAATTGCAGATGGAAATGAAAAAATATCATTAGTAGGACTTGGGTATGTAGGCATGCCAATTGCAGTTGCTTTTGCCAAGAAAGTCAAGGTGGTAGGGTTTGATTTAAATAAAGAAAAAATCGAACTATACTTAAATGGTGTAGATCCTACAAAAGAAGTGGGAGATGAGGTCATTCAGAATACGTCAGTAGAATTTACTGCAGATGAAACAAAGTTAAGGGAAGCCAAATTTCATATTGTAGCAGTTCCGACACCTGTTAATGCTGATCATACACCAGATTTAACACCAGTAGAAGGGGCAAGTAGAATCCTAGGTCGTAATTTAACAAAAGGCTCTATTGTAGTCTTTGAATCTACTGTGTATCCAGGTGTAACAGAAGATATTTGTATACCAATTCTAGAAGAAGAATCAGGGCTTAAGTGTGGAGAAGACTTTACAGTAGGGTATTCACCAGAACGTATTAATCCGGGAGATAAAGTACACCGCCTTGAAACCATTACAAAGATTGTGTCAGGAATGGATGAAGAATCCTTAGATACCATAGCAAAAATCTACGAATTAGTTGTGGAAGTAGGTGTTTACCGTGCAGAAAGTATTAAAGTAGCAGAAGCGGCTAAGGTAATTGAAAATAGTCAAAGAGATATTAACATTGCCTTTATGAACGAATTATCTATTATTTTCAACAAAATGGGTATTGATACACAAGCAGTGTTAAAAGCGGCAGGGACAAAGTGGAACTTTTTACCATTCTTCCCAGGGTTAGTAGGAGGGCATTGTATTGGAGTTGACCCTTATTACTTAACTTATAAGGCGGAGGAGCTTGGCTACCATTCACAGATTATCTTATCAGGTCGTCGCATTAATGATGATATGGGAAGATATGTGGCGGAAAGTATTGTAAAGAAATTAATACAAGCAGAGCTTCCTGTAAATCATGCCAACGTAGCGATTTTAGGATTTACCTTTAAAGAAAATTGTCCAGATACAAGAAACACAAAAGTGATTGATATTTATAAGGAATTACAGGAGTACGGTATTACTCCAATGGTTGCAGACCCAGCGGCAGATGCAGAAGAAGCGAAGAAATTATATGGGATTGAATTCGTAGATATAAATACAATAAAAGATATGGATGCAGTAATTTTGGCAGTATCACATGATGAGTTTACGAAGCTAGGACAAGAAGAATTATCAGTAATGTTTAATCAGACAAATGGAACAAAAGTCTTAATCGATATTAAAGGAATCTTAAACCGTAGAGAATACGAAGGTGCGGGCTATTCTTATTGGAGATTATAGAAAAGAGGAAAAATGGGCTATAAACAATTAAAGTTTCCACAAGAAAGCATATTCCTAGTAACAGGTGGTGCTGGATTTATTGGAACGAATTTATGTGAGGCAATTCTAAACATGGGGTATGAGGTTCGCTGTTTAGATGACCTTTCTACTGGAAAAGCAGCACATGTACAATTATTTGAAAATCATCCGAAGTATACGTTTGTGAGGGGCGATATTAAAGATTTGGAAACGTGTATGGAAGCTTGTAAAGGTGTGGATTACGTATTACATCAAGCGGCATGGGGAAGTGTACCTCGCAGCATTGAAATGCCATTATTTTATGAGCAGAATAATATTATGGGAACCCTTAATATGATGGAAGCTGCTAGACAAAATGGAGTCAAGAAGTTCGTCTATGCATCTAGTTCGTCTGTATATGGAGACCATCCACAGTTGCCTAAGAAAGAAGGTGTGGAAGGTGAGTTGCTATCCCCATATGCATTAACAAAACGAACCAATGAAGAATATGGTAAGCTCTACACGAAGTTATATGGACTTGATACGTATGGAATGCGTTATTTCAACGTATTTGGTAGGAGACAGAACCCAGAAGGGATGTATGCAGCAGTAATTCCGAAATTCTTAAAACAATTACTTGCAGGCGAAGTGCCAACCATTAATGGAGATGGCAGACAATCAAGAGACTTTACCTATATTGATAATGTAATTGAAGCCAATTTAAAGGCGTGTCTTGCGTCTTCTGAGGCAGCAGGCAATGCATTTAACATAGGATATGGTGGTAGGGAATTCTTAATTGATATTTATCATCATTTATGTGAAGCACTTGAATTAAAAGTAGAACCTAATTTTGGACCAAATCGATTAGGAGATGTAAGAGATTCAAATGCCGATATTTCAAAAGCAAGAGAATTGTTATCATATGACCCAGAATATGATTTTAAGGCAGGAATTACACTAGCCATTGAGTGGTATAAGGAGAATCTATAGAAATTATAGGAGAGAATCGATGCATTATGAATTTGTGTTGTTTGGTGTAAAGGATGCAACAGAAGAAATTGCACAGTATGTCGAAGAAAATTTACGCAAAGTAGATTTGATTGTTACCATAGATCCTTGCGTTTTGTCAAATAACCATGTAGCGGGTTATAAAGGCCTTTCAGAATTGACACAGCGATATCAGATTCCGATTTTTGAGACAAAAGATTATGGACTAAACGATCAAGAGACCAAACAATTTTTCACGGAACATACATTTGGCATTGCAGTATCCATGGGATGGCAACGGATTATTCCAACACATGTATTAGAATCCTTTGAACATGGAATATTTGGATTTCATGGTTCTTGTGGATATCTACCCTATGGAAGAGGACGTTCACCCCTTAACTGGTCCATGATTAATGGGGATACTAGATTTATCTTGAACTTATTTCAATATGATGAGCAGGCAGATAGTCCCAATGTATTTGCGAATGAGATGTTTGGAATTACAGAATATGATACCATTCGTACTTTGCAATATAAGAATATAATTGTATCAAAGCGTTTGATTAAGCGATTGGTCAAGGCGTATGAGTCGAATCATATTACAATTAATCAAGTATCAAAAGATTCTGATAGTTGGTATTGCAAACGAACTGCGAAAGATGGCAAATTAGATTTTACGAAGAAAACGAGAGAACTCTATAACTTAATTAGGGGGGTGTCGGAGCCATTTCCTGGTGCATTTGCATATTGCAACGAGGAAAAAGTAACCATATGGGAGGCGTATCCTTTTGATGAAATGCTTGATTTTTCAGAATATCAGGTAGGAGAAGTAATTGAGAAAATGGATGATTGCTTCGTTATAAGAACAATTGATGGATCCCTTGTAATCAAGCGATATGAAGCAAATTGTACAATTGCAGTTGGGGATATAATGTTATAGAAATGGATGAGTGGAGATAGTGACATGAGTGATCTGGTACGTATTTTGCATGTATTTGGAGTGGTTAATTTAGGAGGTGCAGAGAGTCGGATTATGGATTTGTATAGAACCATTGACAGAACGAAATTTCAATTTGATTTCATGGTGCATACCACAGAACGTGGACATTACCAAGATGAGATTGAATCAATGGGAGGCCATGTATACAATGTACCTAGATTTGTAGTATCTAATATGCTCTCTTATAAGAAGGCTTGGGTTCAGTTCTTTCAAGAGCATACAGAGTATCAAGTGGTACATGGTCATATGACTAGTACTGCTTCTGTCTATCTTCCTATTGCTAAGAAATCGGGTGTACCGATTACGATTGCACATTCTAGAAATGCGGGAGTTGATGTGGGAATAAAAGGGAACATTACACACCTTATGAGGCATAATTTATGGAAAAAGTGTGATTATTGTTTGGCTTGTTCTACAGAGGCGTCCTATGCCGTATTTGGTAAAAAGCAAAGCGTGCAAGAAAAAGTCGTAATGTTACCAAACGGAATACGTACAAGGAATTATGAATATCAACCTGAAGTGGCAAATAGAATCCGAGGAGAACTGAATTTAGTTGGAAGATGGATTATTGGTCATGTAGGAAGATTTCATAAGGCTAAGAATCATGAATTTTTAATCGATATTTTTAGTGAGATTAAAAAGAGGGAAGAGAAAGCTGTTTTAATTCTTCTAGGAGAAGGTGCACTCATGCCTAAAATACAAGAAAAAGTACAACAACTAGCATTGGAAAAAGATGTTGTGTTTCTAGGCAATCGAACACCGATTGCAGATTATTATCAAGTTATGGATTATTTTGTATTTCCGTCGTTTTATGAAGGGATGCCGGGAGTAGTTGTAGAGGCACAGTGTACTGGTCTAAGGTGTATATTGTCTGAGAATATTACTAGAGAAGTAGCAGTCACCAATGGAGTAAGGTATGAGTCATTACAAACTTCTGCAAAGGAGTGGGCAAACAAGGTAATAGAGACAAAAGATTATGAAAGACAATCTAAAGTCAATGAATTAATAGAAAAAGGTTTTGATGTAGAAAGTCAGTGGGAAGTGATTCAACAAATTTATCTTCGTGAGCAATAGAGAAAAAGGGTTTTGTATATGAGTAGAAAGAATATTGTATTGATTGTTCCAACCCTGCATCAAGGTGGCATTGAACGCATGTGTATGTTGACTGCTAGATTACTACAAGCATATGCAAATGTAGTGGTAGTTATCTTTAATGATGCGGATATATTCTATGATGTAACAGGAGTAGAAGTTATTCCATTGAATTTAGAGAGTCGCCCTAGTAAAATAGGCAAGATAACACAGCTGATAAGGCGGATATTAGCGTTGCGTAAGATAAAGAAACAATATAAAGCAGACCTTTCCTATAGTTTTGGAGATACTGCTAATTTAGCAAATGTATTTTCTAAATCTAGAGGGGAAACGTGGTGTGGGATGCGTGCATATGGATCGTTACGAGATCGAAAGTGCGTCTTATTACCGTGCAAGTTGGCGAATCGAGTGATTGCTTGCAGTCATGTCATGGCGAAGGAAATAGAACGTATGTATCCCAAGAAGCAAATCGATGTATTGTATAATCCTTGTGATATGCAAATGATTGAGAAGAGAGCTAGAGAACAGATTGCTGAGTCGTATACATTTGCCACGGAGGATGTATTTACCATAATAACTATGGGGAGAGCCCATGATGTAAAAGGATATTGGCATTTGCTGAAAGCGTTTTCGATCATGAAGCGAGAGATAGCAAAGTGCCATTTAGTGTTTATTGGAGATGGAGATTATAGCGAGTATATGCAATTGGCCACCCAGTTAGGTATTAGAGATGATGTAACGTTTGCAGGGGTGCAAGCTAATCCGTTTTCCTTATTGCACCAAGGGAATCTCTATCTGCTTACGTCAGAGAGCGAAGGATTTCCAAATGCCCTTGTAGAAGCAATGGCAGTAGGAATTCCTGTGATGTCTGTGAATTGCAAAAGCGGACCAGCGGAGATTTTATCCAAAGATTATAGATTGGTTGAAGATGATACGAAGGTCTATTATGAAGAATATGGAATTCTATTACCGACGATTAATGGTGTGAAGAACTTAGAACCGTCCATACTAGAAGAGGAAGATCATGTGATTGCAACTGAGATGGTGAAAATTTATCAGAATACAGCCATGCAACAAGTATATAAATGCAAGTCAAAAGATCGTGCAAGAACCTTCTCTAATGATACGTATGTACATGATTTCATGGGTATGGTATAATAAAAAGGATATGTTTATGAGAAAAATAATGTTTCACTTAAACTGCCTTGAACAAGGTGGTGCAGAGAGAGTAGTTACGAATTTAGCAAGGCAATTTAAAGAAGCTGGCAATGATGTAATCATAGCTACAGAGTGGGAAGCAGAGAACGAATTCGTTTTAGCAGAGGGAATCAGAAGAATTCATGTAGGTTTGAAAGAAACAGATGCACAATCGAATCGGATTGTAAAATATTTCAAACGCATTCAATACTTAAAAGAGCTGATTCAAGAGGAACAGCCAGATATTGTAATTGCTTTTGCTATTAAGGCAAATTACAGGGCAGTAATGGCAACAATTTCATTAAAAACACCTGTTATTATTTCTGTTCGTACTGATCCAGTAGGGCATTATGATACGTTGTTTGACCGAATTATGGTGCCGATTGTCCTTAATAGATCTGATGGAGTTGTATTTCAAACAACAGGACAAAAAGAATTCTTTCCTAGAAAGATGCAACAACATTCAAGAATTATACTAAACCCAATTAATCCGAAATATATTGGAAGGAAACAAGTAGAGCAACGAACCAAAGAAATTGTACATGCGGGACGATTGGTGGATTTCAAGAATCAAGTAATGTTGATTGAAGGGTATGCAAGAGTATATAAGAAGTTTCCTGATTATACCTTGAAATTATATGGGGGCGATTCCTTGGATGGTACAAAAGAAGAATTGTTACGATGTATTGAAAAGAACAAATTAGAACAGGTTGTAACATTAATGGGTGCAAGTGATACCCTAGAACAAGACTTAGAAACAGGTGCATTCTTCGCATTTACATCAGATTGGGAAGGGTTGCCCAATGCATTAATGGAAGCAATGGCATTAGGTCTACCAGTGATTGCTACTGATTGCCCTTGTGGGGGACCTAATACAGTTATGACACATAAGGAGGATGGTTATCTGATCCCCGTTAAAGATATAGAGAGTTTAGTGAATGCAATGGAATACTTTATTCAGAATCCTGAAATAGTTAATGAATATGGGGTAAAGGCGAGAGATATTAGCAAGATTGCAAATGCAACTGCGATTTATGAACAGTGGAATGAGTATATAGAGGAACTTTGTGCTAAATAGAGGAGAATAGATGTTTTCATATGATAGTTATAGAAAGATAATTGAATTAATTCAGAGGAGTGGGAGACAAGCAACGTACCAAGAAGCCTGTGAGCGAGATGATTTCATTCTAATGCGTCATGATGTTGAATTTAGCGTAGAGCGCGCCTATGATTTAGCTAGATTAGAACAATCCATGGGATTCACATCGGCTTACTTCTTTCAGTGGACCAATAATTCCTATAATCTATTATCGAAACCCAATATAGAGATGATTCATAAGATGAATGATGAAGGGCACACCATTGGACTTCATTATGCTTTGAATGGCTTAGAGGATATGAAAGAGGTACGAAAGCGAATTAAACTAGAAGTCGATGCTCTTAGTAGTTTGCTAGAGTTTGATATTGATGCTTTCTCAATTCATCGTCCATCCAAAGAAGTACTTGCAGAGAATCTTACAATACCGGGTGTTATTAATGCATATGATAAGAAATTCTTTACATTTGCAGATGCTGTAGATGAGAATAGCAAGTTAGAGGTTAAATATTTATCGGATGCACAACATAAATGGAATTATGGATATCCAGATGAAGAGACGATTGCATCGAATCGTAAGATTCAAATTCTCACACATCCTTATTCGTGGACTGAACAAGGATATGATAATGCGACCAATTTTCAGACATTATTAGAAGAGAAACATGAAGAATTGATTGTTACCATTAATAGCGAGTGTAAACATTTTGCTAGTGTAAGGCAAAACATGAGAGCATATTAGCAATATACGAGAAAGGATAAGTAGATATGTGTGGTATTTGTGGATTCTTTACGAAAGAAACAATTACAATGGAACAGTTAAAAGAAATGAATGATACCATGTATCATAGAGGTCCCAATGATAGCGGGGAAGAAATCTACGACGGCAAAGATGGATATACCATTGGGTTGGCACAACGTAGGTTATCGATTCTCGATTTATCTGCGTTAGGTCATCAACCCATGCATTCTTCTAATGGAAGAGTCAGTGTGGTTTATAATGGAGAATGTTATAATTTTTTAGAGTTGCGAGAAGAACTTTCCGAATACACCTTTCAATCGAATTGCGACACGGAAGTCATTATTGCTGCGTATTTAAAATGGGGCATAGATTGTATTTCTAAGCTAAAAGGTATGTTTGCTATTGGAATCTATGATAGAGACATCGACACCCTATTCTTGGTGCGAGATCGAATTGGTAAAAAGCCACTTTATTATTGGTATGAACATAACAATTTAGTCTTTGCCTCTGAACTAAAGCCGATTATGAAAACGCCTGGATTCCAAGGAGTCATTGACACAAAGCAGTTACAGGGATTCCTGCTTCACTATTATGCACAAGCACCAGCTTCTATTTATGAGCATGTATATAAGTTAGAACCAGGTAGCATTTTAACTTTTACCAAAGGAAGAATTACAATTGGTAAGTATTGGGATATTGCAGCTGTATATGCAGCTGAGAAGCAACATCCGGTGAAATCTTATGAAGAAGCTAAGGCTCAACTAAAGGAATTGCTCGTAGAAGCTGTGCGTAAGAGAATGATATCCGATGTGCCACTTGGTGCATTCTTAAGTGGAGGTTATGATTCCTCCCTGATTACGGCCATTGCCCAAAGTATATCAGGGGAGCCAGTGAAAACATTTTCTATTGGATTTGAAGAGGAACAATACAATGAGGCAAAATATGCAAGAGAAGTATCCAAGTATTTGGGAACAGATCATACAGAATATTGTATTGGGGAAGAAGAAATGTTCCAAATGGTAGATAGCATTCCAAAGTACTACGATGAACCTTTTTCTGATAGTTCTCAGATTCCAACTATGTTAGTGTCTAAATTGGCGAGAGATCAAGTAACAGTAGCTTTATCTGGAGACGGCGGAGATGAATTCTTCTGTGGATACAATGCTTATGATATGGTGCACACGGCACAACAATTAGATGTACTGGGAGGTATCACCTACGCAGTTACGAATCCACTCAACCTAGTAGAACGGTTACCATTTAAAGTGCGTTTGATTACTAAAAATCGAAATCCTCTTACGAAAACACAACTTATGGGTGACCAATATGCCAAGATTACAGAGAAGATGTTACTAAGTAAAGAGGGGAGTGTTCGTTTTCCTATAGAAGATCGTTATGCGGAGAAAAACTGGCAGATTCGCAGAATGTTATTAGATATGGATACGTATTTACCAGGAGATATTTTATGCAAGGTAGACCGTGCTTCTATGAAATATTCCCTAGAAGCAAGATGCCCAATTCTTGATACGGATGTAATGGAATACTCTTTTCGTATTCCTCATAAGTACAAGTACTGTAAGGGTAATAAGAAGCATATCCTTAAGGATATTGCTTATGATTATATTCCAAAAGAGCTGTTAGACCGACCAAAAGTTGGTTTGGTGTTCCCTTAGATAAATGGCTTCGAGGACCTCTTAGAGAACAAGTGCTAGAAATGACAGAACTTTCGTTCTTAGAAGAACAAGGGATTTTTGATGGCCAATTTCTACATTCCTTTATGCAACAATATTTAGGTAGCGGTGATAAGGGACCAGGTACAGGGGAGAATTATTCTAATATTATATGGTCATTATTTGTATTCCAGAAGTGGTACATGACGTATCACTAAGAGTAGCACAGAGAGGTGAAGGTTAGAATGAACCAGCCAAAAACAATTGCATTTACAATCGGTAGTCTTGCAAGAGGTGGTGCTGAGCGAGTAACCATTAATTTAATGGAACATTTCTATGCACAAGGGTACACCATTTATTTGATTACCAAGCTAAGGGTAGTGGATGAATACCACCTTATGGATGGAATTGTTCGTATAGACGGTGATTTAACTCCAGAAGAACTTACCAAGTCACGTATTCGTAATCTGTTTAAGCGAATTAGAAAGTTACGAAAGATATGGAGAGAATATTCGCCAGACTTAATTGTTTCCTTTATTGGCAAAAACAACTTAATGACACTTGTGTCATCTATAAGACTTAAAACTCCAGTTATCACTACTATATGTAGTGATCCAAAGAGTGAATATGAGTCAAGATTCATGTGGCGTGTAGCTTGTGGTATTTTGCCTCTGTCAAGAGGAGTGGTGGTGAAGACGAAGCATGCCATTTTAGATTTTCCTAAGAAAATCCAGAAGAAGGCAATTGCTTTACCCAATCCTTTGCATGAGCAATTTGTAGTAGAACACCTTCCCGTCATGCGTAAGAACGAAATTGTTGCAGTGGGACGTTTAGATGAGAATAAGAACCAGAAGCTTCTCATTGATGCTTTTGCAAAGATTGCAGAGGAATATCCTCAATGGACTTGCCATATCTATGGGGATGGAGAATGTAGAGACGAGTTAGAACGATATGTAAATAACCTATCATGTAGGAAGCAAATAGAGTTTCATGGACAAAGTAGTCATATTGCAGATGATATTTATCATGCGAGTATTTACGCGCTCACTTCAAGAGTAGAAGGAATGCCGAATGCCCTTATGGAAGCTATGGCTCTAGGTATTGCTTGCATTTCAACCGATTGTCCATGTGGTGGACCTAGTGAATTAATTACCCAGGGGGAAAATGGGTTTCTCATTCCAGTAGATGGGGAAGAAGAATTAGCACACAGATTACAAGATCTCATGGTTCATAGTCATAAGTGCGAAATGGTAGGACAGAAGGCGTGGGAACGCATGCAAGAATACTATCCCCAGGAAGCATTAGGAACTTGGCAGAACTATTTAGAGTCCTTGATGCAATAAGAATGAAATGAAAGAGGAGGTCTGCACCATGTGTGGAATTGCAGGAATCTGCTATGGGCAGATGGATCCCATTAAGAATATACAGGCTATGAATGAAGCAATGGTTCGTCGAGGACCAGATGCAGGAGGCTACTATATAGAAGAATCTATGAAAGTGGCATTAGGTCACCGTCGATTATCCATTCTTGATTTATCAGAGCAGGGGGCACAACCTATGATGTCTCAGGATGAGCGATACGTAATGGTATACAATGGCGAAATCTATAACGGCATTCAATTACAAGAGCGTATGATAACAGACGGTATCGTCTTATCTTTACGGGGAACATCGGATACAGAGCTGTTATTGGAAGCAATTGCCCATTACGGATTAGAGGATACCTTAAGATTTGTAAAAGGAATGTTTGCCATCGCTCTACTAGACAGGAAGGAGAAAACCTTACGATTAGCCAGAGACCGCATGGGAGAGAAGCCTTTGTATTATGGACGAGTTCAGGGCAATCTTGTGTTTGCATCTGATTTGAATGCAATGAAGCAAATAGATGGGTTCCAAAATCCGATTAATCATGATGCAATGCCATTGTACTTCGAACATGGGTACATTCCAGCACCTTATACCATCTATGAAGGCATTTATAAGTTAAAGCAAGGTACGATTCTAGAATTCACACAACCATACGAGCGCCATAAAACTACAGTATATTGGGATATTATGGAGCTTGCCAAAGAAAAAGAAAGTACATTTCAAGGGAGCGAAGAAGAGGCCAAAGAGGAATTAGAGCGGTTGCTAAAGGAAGCCATTCAAGGGCAAATGGTAGCAGATGTACCACTTGGTGCATTTTTATCAGGTGGAATTGATAGTACACTTGTAGTGGCACTCATGCAATCCCTGTCCAGCCAACAAGTGAAAACATTCACCATAGGGTTAAAAGAAGCAGGATATAACGAAGCAGATATTGCTTCTATGACTTCCAAGCACATGGGAACCAACCATGAAGAACTCTATATTGGGTACGAAGATGTTATGGATGTTTTGCCTAGAATACCAGCTGTCTACGGAGAACCATTTGCAGACAGTTCCCAGATACCAACTATGCTTGTAAGTAAGATGACAAGAGAACATGTAACCGTATCCCTCAGTGGAGATGGAGGGGATGAATTCTTTTGTGGGTATAACACATACTTAGGAGCAAAGCAAGGATTAGCAACGGTACAGTCTAAAGCTGGATTTTTACCACAAGGGTTGCGTCAATCCATAGGGCAATTATGTGGAGCACCTCATATGAACCGTGCGTCCCTTCTTCGGAAGGTCAATATGGTTTTTACTACCAATACCTTGGAGGATTACAAGCGTGCTGTGGATAGAGGGGATGGTAAGTTTTTCTCCCTTGTAAATGGTGCCCGTAATATGAGAACAGATTATAGATCATATCCAAGTAGTTACTTACGAGAACCAGAACATAACTTAATGTTAATGGATCAGTTACAATATTTACCGGATGATATTTTGACAAAAGTAGACCGTGCTGCTATGTACTACTCTCTAGAAACAAGAATTCCCTTGTTAGATCGAGATGTTATGAACTTTGCTTGGAGTCTACCCCTTTCTTATGCATTTGACCATCAGATCACCAAGAAATTATTGAAAAACTTATTATATGAGTATGTGCCAGAAGAAATGATTAATCGTCCCAAGAAAGGCTTCTCCATTCCAATTAGCGAGTGGTTGTTAAGCGGTGAGATGAATGAGTGGGCGGAAAGTCTTATGAGTGAGGGATTTTGTAAGAATCAAGAATTAATGGATCAAAAGGAAGCAAGGAAGTTGTGGGAACAATTTAAGCAAGGGAAGCAAGATGCAACCTTAATCTGGTATATCTTAATGATGCAACAATGGGCATTAACGGAATAAAGGAGCAGTAGATGATACTTAGTATATTTAAAAGACTACTTTCATTATTTAGTAAAAAGCAAAAAGGTACAATTGTGGTACTCATTCTGATGATTTTTATAAGTGGATTACTTGAAACCGTAGGTGTTTCCTTAATCTTGCCACTTTTAACAGCCATTTTAGATAAAGATGCCTTTGCTCAAACAGAGTATGTGGTACGTGCCATGGAGTTGCTTCACATTCAAGAGGTAGATACGTTTATCTTATGCTTAATTGGCTTGCTTATTGGGATTTATATTATTAAGAATGTATATCTGGTCTTTTGTGCATATGTACAAGCAAAATTCGTCAGTCGCAACAAAAGTCGGGCTATGAAGAATTTATTATCTCAATATTTGCATCGCCCTTATGAATATTATTTTCACGCAGATTCTGCAACGATTTTACGAACCATCTACAGTGATATGGAAAATGTATTCAATATGGTACTGCTTAGCTTTAACTTTATAGCAGAGGCAGTTGTATGTGCATCTTTATGTTTGGTATTACTCATTATGGATATTAGGATGTGTCTATTAATGGTTGTTCTACTAAGCGGAACAACAATCCTTGTAGTTAAGAATATTAAGCCTAGATTAAATCAAGTGGGGCAACGCTCCATGGATAAATTGGCAAGGATTTATAAGGAAATCTTGCGTGCCATTGAAGGGGTAAAAGATATTAAAGTATTTCACAAAGAACAATTTTTCCTAGATGGATTTACGGATACAACCAGTCAATATGCCAAATACCAAATTAAAAATAATGTGCTGTCCATTATTCCAAGGCAATTAATTGAAACAGTAGCAATTGTAGGTATTTTAGCCTATGTAGCATTTAGCCTCATTACAGGAGTAGATACTGCGGTTCTTATGGGATTAGTGGGAGCATTTAGTGTGGCAGCCATGCGATTACTACCTAGTGTAAACCGTTTGAATACTCATTTAGCCAACCTTTCTTTCTTTGAAGCATCCCTGCAAAATGTATGTGGGCATATTAATATGGAGGAAGTAAGACATCAGGAATTCCTTGAAGTAGAAGCAGAACATACACAAGAAGAACCTGACATTGCCATTGAGCATGCCATTACCCTCACCAATATTACGTATCGCTATCCCCAAACGGAAACCTATATCTTCCGGAATGCCGATATGATTATTCCAAAAGGAAAGTCAGTTGGAGTAGTAGGGAGTTCAGGAAGCGGAAAGACTACGATTATTGATATTTTGTTAGGACTCTTAGACGTAGAAGAGGGAGTGGTAGAAAGCGATGGAGTTCCCATTAAAACATCTTATGCAAAGTGGCTTTCTAATATTGGCTATATTCCTCAATCCATTTATATGTTAGATGGTACCATTTGCCAAAATATCGCCTTTGGGGTAGAACCAGAAGCTGTTTCTATAGAGCGGGTGTGGCAAGTATTAGGAGATGCTCAGATTAAGGAATTCGTAGAAAGTTTGCCAAACGGACTAGATGAGGAGATTAGCGAGCGAGGTATAAGGTTGTCTGGTGGACAGAGACAGCGACTTGGCATTGCAAGAGCCCTCTATCATAATCCGGAATTGCTGGTATTTGATGAGGCAACTTCTGCATTAGACAATGAAACAGAGCGAGCATTAATGGAGGCAATCGAAAGTTTACAAGGACAGAAGACCATGGTGATTATTGCTCATCGATTGAAAACAATTGAGAATTGTGATATGATTTACGAAGTCAAAGAGGAAAAGATCACACGGACAAAATAAAGCGTATGGGAGAATGAAATGCAACTCATTAAGGGGAAAGAGCAATTCGCACAGATTTGTTTTTATATAGGGATTACTCTGGAATTAATCGTTATGGCAGCGGCACAGACATGGATTGTTTTGCCCTATGCCTCTCGTTTTCAACACCTTGCTTTTGTCTTCTTTGGTCTTAAAATTCTAGGAACGTACTATACGAAGATTGAATGGATTGCAATTCTCTTGTTTGGAATGCTAGGTGGAGTATCTTACCTTGCAATAGGAGATGAGAAGGCAATCTGTGTCATTATAATGATACTTGCCTCTAAGCAAATAAAAGTACGAGTGGTGGCGAAGTATATATTTTGGTTTATGATGGTGACATGTGTTTTCATTATTTTTATGGCACTATTTGGCGTGGGGCAACCTCTTTTAGATACGAGAAGCTATGGAAGAGGCTCCATTGAATCAAGATGGGGATTTGGACTAGGTCATGCTAATAATATGCATGGAATGGCATGGTATTTAATAACATTATTGATATGGGTGTATCATGATGTGCTTAAGAAGAAACATTACGTATATCTTACCATATTTAATAGTATGCTATTTGTAGCAACTGCATCAAGAACTGGATTTTTATTAACCCAAGCAATGATTATAGGAGGATGGCTCTTATGTTGCAATGTTAAGTGGATTCAACAAAAGTATGTGCATATCATTTCTTATCTGTGTGTAATAGGCTTAACAAGCTTAACCATTCTAGCAGGACTATATGGGACTGTTAGTAATCCTATTATGGCATTTTTCAACACAGTCTTATCAGGACGGTTAGAGTATTTTCGATGGTATGCAGGTATGGAAACGTGGAAAATTCTCTATGCCCAAGGAACAACAGGGTTAATTGATAATGGCATTGCTAAGTTATTTGCTTCCCATGGATACTTGGTAACAAGTGTTTATTTGCTTCTAACGTTGTGTTTTATTGCATATACCAAGAAGAAGGATGCGAAGTATTACATGCTCTTGTTATTTGCACTAATGACGAACTTCTGTTATGGATTCATGGAAGCAACTTTTACCTTTAATGGGTATTTATTAATCAATCTATTTTATGTGGTATTAATCAATGAGTGGCATCATTTGCTACCACAAAAGGAAAAGAGTTAAGATGAAAGAAATCATAGAGGTAAGTAAGAAGATTAGCTATGGCATATTGGCATGGGGAGCTGCAATTGCAATTGTAGCTGTTTCAGGTATTTCCATTACCAAGATTAATATGTTAGTGCCTATTATAATGGTATCATTTCTATTTGTAATCGCTTATTTTCGGAAGCATTGTAATACCCGAGATATAAGGTATGGATTTGGGTTTTCGGTACCATTTGCACTTAGCCTTGTATTAGGTAGTAATATAGACATGGAAAGTATTGAGAAGACGTTTGAATGGAATATTCCTTTGAATCTTCTCTATTTTACTTTACTCACAGGAATGGGAATGATTGTGATAGCAAGCTTCCTTGTATTCTTAGGCAAGTTGAATATTAGGTGGCGGCAATTTATGGGGAGTCCACGTAGGTGGGGAGGGATTACCGTTGCCCTGTGTATCATTGCATGGCTTCCTTATTACTTCACTTATTTTCCAGGGATTATCTCTAACGATGCCATTTCTATGATTGGCCAAGGAATGGGATTCGAAGCACTGAATAATCATCATCCAGTATTATTTACATTATTCATGAAGTGCGTTTTAATGATTAGTACACAGTTTACTACCTTAAATGGTGCAGTAGGATTATTTTGTACCGTTCATATGATCGTATTTGCCCTAGTTCTTGGATATGTGGTGCAGTGGCTAGCGAGAAAAGGTGCCAGCAGAGAGTTAGTAGTGTTGACCATTCTATATTTTGCATGTAATCCAGCAATTGCATTGTATAGTGTATATATTACCAAGGATATTTTCTTTAGCAGTGCACTACTCTTGTTCGTCTTATACATTCATGATGTAGTACAAAGTAAAGGCGCAGAGTTAAGAAACCGTGGAAGATTCCTTCCATTCATACTAATCTGTTTGGCAGTGATATTCTTACGTAATAACGGAATCTATATTGTAGTTGGAACACTCATCCTTCTAATGTTAGTATACCAAACAGAATGGAAACGCCTGGGGGTAACCTTGGGTATTTCGCTTATTGTGGCCTTGATGGTCAATGGTCCTATTTATACAGCACTGAACATTGCACCATCTTCTTTTGCAGAGTCCATGTCTATTCCTCTTCAACAAGTAGGGCAAGTAATTGTAGAGGAAGGAGACATGGGAGAATGGGAAGAAGAGTATCTTAGTAATCTGCTCCCATTTGATCAGGTAAAAGAAGTGTATACACCAGGGTATACAGATCCTTATAAGTTTCATGAAGACTTTAATAATGAGTACTTAAATGAAACAAAGGGAGAATTCCTACAAGTTTGGGCATCTTTGTTGCCAAGTCACTTTGCTACGTATGTGGAGGCCTATCTCATGCAAACAGCAGGATACTGGCATATTGGGCAAACAACATCGTTGTCTACCTATGGAGTAGATGCCAATACGTTAGGATTAGAACAGGTGAATGGAATTGAACAAATCACTGGAATTTCCTTAGAACCAATTATAGAAAAACTCATTCTTGCAGTACGTAAGGCACCAGTTTTATGTCTGGTAACCAATATGGCAGGTATGATGTTTTTATTCTTATTCACAGTTATTTACGCAGGATATAATAAGCAATTAACAAGGGTAATTAGTCAGGTACCGATTTGGATTTTGTGGGCAACTGTTTTAGTGGCAACGCCTGCTTATTGTTTGTACCGATACCTTTTTGTGCTATCCATTGCATTGCCATATATGATATACTTATTACAATTGTTAAGCAGTAAGGGGAAAGAAATAAATGGGAAATAGACAGTCCAAAGCCAACGTGTTGGAATTATATGTGTTGCAAATTGTAGATATTATTACAATTATATTTTCTTATGGAGTTGCATCGTATTTGCGCTATGGTACTCTACGTAGTGAATATGAAATGGAACTTTATAATGAGACATTACTCTTTTTAATTATATTTTCAATTGTATATACCGTGATGACCAATTATAGCCAAGATTTTATGAAACGTGGCTATATGATTGAATTAGTGTCTAGTACGAAATACCATGGGATTATGTTAGTTGCCATAGGTACTTATCTCTTTCTAACCAAGAATGCAGACCCATATTCACGTCTCTTTCTAGCATATTTCTTTGTTTGTAATTATTTATTATCCATTATAACCCATGATGGGTTGAAGTTTGCATTTCGTAAGTATTATAGCGATTCTAAGATTAAGCAGAAGACCGTGATTATTACCACTCAAGAAAGCATTCAGTACGTAATGAAGCAGATGAGTAAAAATATGGACTATATGCATGAAATTGTAGGAATTGTCATCTGGGATGCACAAGAAGCAGTTGATGTAGATTCCGTTGAAGGAGTGCAAGTAGTTGGCGCTAATAAAGATTATCTAAAAGTAATGACCCATATGGTCATTGATGAAGTATTTATCTATTTGCCAAAGGAAGAGAAGGAAATTCTCACTAAATTAGTACGAAACCTAGAATCAATGGGAGTAATCTGCCATTATGCCATTGACGTGGCTAATATTGATAGTAAAGCAAGGGTAGTAGAATCGGTAGGTGGTTTTACTGTTATTAGTTATTCTATGGCAGAATTAGATTACCATAAGAGAATGGTAAAACGATGTATGGATATTCTTGCAGGGCTCATAGGAACAATACTTGTGATGCTAATGTTCCCAATATTAGCAATTATCATTCGTGTAGAATCCAAGGGACCTATCTTATTTAGGCAAAATAGAGTTGGAAAAAACGGTAGAATTTTCTCTATATACAAATTTCGTTCCATGTACATAGACGCTGAAGAGCGTAAGCAAGAATTAATGGATCAAAATCAAGTGAAAGGACTTATGTTCAAATTAGAGGATGACCCACGTATTACAAAAGTGGGAAAGTTTATTCGCAAAACAAGCTTAGACGAATTTCCTCAATTTATCAATATTCTAAAAGGTGATATGAGCCTTGTGGGAACAAGACCACCAACAGTAGATGAATATGAAGAATATAATTACTATTATAAGAGAAGACTTAGTATGACACCAGGTCTCACAGGGCTATGGCAGGTAAGCGGTAGGAGTGAGATTACTGATTTTGATGATGTGGTGAAATACGACCTAGAATACATTGATAATTGGTCCCTTACATTAGATATGAAGATTGTATTGAAAACGTTTGGTGTAGTATTATTTGCTAAGGGATCCAAGTAAAGAATAGTGTGAAAAATAAAATTTTTCACACGGCAATTTGAACCTTACGATCCAAAGTTACCAGACATTGAGAAACGTATGGTTATTAGTGTGAAAATGGAGATTATTATGGATATTAAGGATGACATTTATGTAGAATTAGTTGAAGAAATATTGAAAATCATTCCCAAACAAGTGGTGCGAATTGTTCTATATGGATCTCAAGCGAAAGGGTTAAATACGAATGAATCCGACGTGGATATTGCACTTTTATTGAATGAAGTACTTGACAGAAACAAGGAAGATCAATTGTCGGAAGTAGTTGTCACTATGAATTTAAAATATGACAAAGTATTTTCAGTTATTGATATTGATTATAATATGTATTTGACATGGAAAGAAGTTAGTCCATTTTATCGTAATGTAAAAGAAGAAGGAATTATCTTATGGGAAATAGCGTAGAGAGTTTATCACAATATAGACTTGAAATGGCAATGGAGAATTTGGAAGCGGCTAGAGTGCTGTTAAAGGATAATCAGTATAAGTCATCGATAAATCGCTCATATTATGCGATTTTTCACGCGCTTCGTGCAGTGACGGTATTAGAGAATTTTGACTCAAGTAAGCATTCTGGAATTATAGCATTTTTTAATCGTCATTATGTAAAAGAGGGGATTTTTGGTAAAGAATTGTCGAAAATTATTGATTCATCGTATCGTTTAAGAGAGAAAGCAGATTATCAAGATTTTGTAATTGTGTCAAAAGAACAAGCAGAAGAACAATTAAATAAAGCAAAGATTGTGTTAGAACTGATTGGAGAATATTTACGTATGAAGTGGACAGAAGTATGAAAATTGCAATGATTGGGCATAAGAGAATTCCCTCTAGAGAAGGTGGCGTAGAGATTGTAGTAGAAGAACTTGCAACAAGAATGGTTGAACTTGGCCATGAAGTAACTGTCTATAATCGCAAAGGAAGTCATGTGTCAGGGAAAGAGTACGAACAACATAATAAGGATGCAAAGAGCGGAAAGAAGTATAAGGGAATCCGTATTGTTAACGTGCCTACATTTCAATCAAGTCAGTTAAATGCTATTATTTACGCAGTGCTAGCTACCATTCATGCAATTTGTAGTAAGTATGATGCGATTCACATTCATGCAGAAGGGCCAGCTATTATGTGTGGTCTTACTCGATTATTTAGAAAGCGTACCATAGTAACCATTCATGGGCTAGATTGGCAGAGAGCCAAGTGGGGTGGATTCGCTACGAAGATGCTCCTATGGGGAGAACGAACTGCATCAAAGTATGCAGATGAAATCATAGTATTATCTGAGAATGTACAGCAATATTTTAAAGACACCTATGGAAGAGAAACCACGTATGTGCCAAATGGAATTACCATACCAGAGAATCGAGAAGCTGACCTAATCGAGAAAGCATACAGCTTAGAGAAAGATTCCTACTTGTTGTTTTTAGCAAGAATTGTACCTGAAAAAGGACTTCATTATCTAATAGAATCATATGGTCAGATACACACGGATAAAAAGCTTGTGATTGCAGGTGGAAGTAGTCATACAGACGATTACTTTGAACAAATACAAGAGATGGCTAGGCAAGATGAACGGATTATCATGACAGGATTTATTATGGGACAAGCATTGGAAGAATTATACAGTAACGCCTATGTCTATGTGCTTCCTAGCGATGTGGAAGGAATGCCACTAAGCTTGTTAGAAGCAATGAGTTATGGGAATTGCGTGCTAGTAAGTGATATTTCGGAATGCAGGGAAGTAGTAGGAGAAAATGGCTATTACTTTGCAAAAGGAAATGTACTATCATTAAAGGCAGAATTAGAACAGCTACTAGCTAATGAAGATAAAGTGAGAACGATACGCGGGGGAGTAGCGGATGAAGTAGCGAAACGGTTTAACTGGGATGAGATTGTGGAGGAGACGTTGAGGTTGTATTTATGAAAATATTAATGGTTAATAAATTTCTCCATGCCAATGGAGGATCTGAAACGTATACCTTTCAACTTGGAGGTTATTTAAACGAACATGGACACGAAGTTCAGTACTTTGGAATGGACCATCCTCATCGTGTGGTTGGCAATGAATGGGATATCTATACGAATAATATGGACTTTCACACCAGTAAATTCCAGAAGCTCTTCTATCCATTTAAGATTCTTTATTCCTTAGAAGCGAAGAAGAAGATAAGAACAATTTTAGCAGAGTTTCATCCAGATGTGGTTCATGTAAATAACTTCAACTTTCAATTAACGCCGTCTATTTTATACGCAGTGCGTGCATATGATAAGAAACATAGGAAAAAGACACGTATTGTGTTTACCGCCCACGATTCCCAACTAGTTTGTCCCAATCATCTTATGTATAATCAACAACTACAATCTGTGTGCGTAAAGTGTATGGAACACACAGTTGGAGCATGTAGTAAGTATAAATGCATTCATGGATCAAGGTTAAAAAGTATATTAGGTACTCTAGAAGCACGACTTTATGGCAGATTACACACTTATCGTATGATTGATGCGATTATTAGTCCAAGTCAATTCTTAGCCAATCGTTTAGCAACACACCCTGATTTAGCAGGACGAATTTATACTATGACGAATTTTTTGAACCAAGAAGAGTTGATTCCACCTAGTAAGGGAGTAAAAAGTGAGAGCCCATATGCCTTATATTTTGGTCGATATTCCAGTGAGAAAGGAATTGATTTCTTAACGAACATATGCCAAGAGTTGCCCCATGTTTCATTTCGATTTGCAGGTTCTGGACCGCTAGAAGATAGGGTAGAGAAAGTGGCCAATATTACCAATGTTGGGTTTCAACAGGGAGAAGACCTTCATCAATTAATAGCAAATGCACAATTTTCCCTATGCACTTCGTCTTGTTATGAAAATTGCCCTTACTCTGTGTTGGAATCCCAATATTTGGGAACACCTGTCATTGGAGTGAACCAAGGGGGAGTTTCAGAATTAATTCAAGAAGGGAAAACGGGACTCTTGTATGAACCTCAGAATGGACAAGAACTAAAAGACAAAATCAACGAGTTGTGGTACAATAGTGAGAAATGTAAGGATATGCAACAAGCATGTACGGAGAAGTCATATGTATCATTAGAAACATATGTACGGAAACTGTTACAGAAATATGAAAGTGAGTGTATAGATGGGTAAAAGTAACTTACATGGCTCTGTAATTATCACATATCGTTGTAATGCTAAATGTAATATGTGTGATTGTTTCAGGGATCCAACTAGACCAGAAGAAGAAATTGATTTAGCAACTTTAGAAAAATTACCAAACATGGCTTTCACTAATATTACAGGTGGAGAGCCTTTTATTCGTCAGGATATTCAAGAGATTGTGGAATTGTTGTATACTAAGACAGAGCGTATTGTAATCTCTACCAATGGATATTTTACCGATCGAATTCTAGCACTTTGTGAAAGATTTCCAGAAGTAGGCATTCGCATTAGTATTGAAGGATTAGAAGAAACCAATAATGCTATACGAGGGCTGCCAGACGGTTTTAATAGAGGGTATGGAACCCTAAAGAAGCTAGTGGAAATGGACCATAAAGATGTGGGATTTGGTATGACAGTTCAAGATATGAATGCCAAGGATTTATTACCACTTTACCAAATGTCGGACGAATTAGGCATGGAGTTTGCTACGGCTACTCTTCATAATTCCTTTTATTTTCGTAAGACAGATAATAAAATTGATAATAAACAACACGTTGCCAAGGCGTTTGAAGAATTAATTAATGCTTTATTGCAATCTAAGTCACCGAAGAAATGGGCAAGAGCTTATTTTAATCATGGATTAATTAATTATATGTATGGAAATAAGCGATTACTTCCATGTGAAATGGGAACCAACGGCTTCTTCCTAGACCCATATGGGAATGTTCTTCCATGTAATGGTAGCACCGAGAAAATGGTAATGGGTAATCTACATGAGGAAAGTTTTGATGTTATTTGGAATTCTAGCCAAGCTAACGAAGTGAGAAGTCAAGTTAAGACTTGTGAGAAGCAATGTTGGATGATTGGAAGTGTGTCTCCAGCCATGAAGCAACGTATCTGGGTACCAGGTTGGTGGGTTGTAAAACACAAGTTATTTAAGAGAAATCGCTATCGTCTTGAGGAACAGAATTATGGAAGATAAGAGTACGGAGGAGAGGAATAGGCAGATTGCATTATGATAGTAACGATTTTAACGCCCACCTACAATCCTGCTTCTTTTAGAAATAAAGTTGCAATGGTTTCTAAGTTGTAGCGTTCTCTTCTTGCAATGCCATTCTGTGATAGGCTTTGAGCCAGTTGAGGATTGTTTGCAATGGTTTCCATGGCAATTACTAGTGCTTGTACATCGTTGACTGGAATGAGTAATCCATTTACCTTGTTGTCAATACAATATTTGGAGCCACCAATGGGACAATCCGTGGCAATAACAGGAATACCAATGGAATTCGCCTCGATTAAAGAATTGGATAATCCCTCGTAATTCGATGTTGACACATACATGGAATGATTCATAATTTCCTCAAATACATTTTGAGTAAATCCGTGAAATTGGACTTTGTTCTCAATATTTAAAGTATAAGATAATTCCTTTAGTGCATCCTCTAGGTGACCTTCCCCATAAAGATGAAGGGAATAATCAGGATGCTTCTGAGAGAAGCTGGCAAATGCTTGGAATAATAAAGGATGGTTTTTCACTTCTACTAAGCGACCCACGGAGCATATTGCAGGAATGCGTGGACCAGTTGCAATGGGTACATCATGCAAGGATAAGGGGTTTGGAATAACCACACACTTGGATTCCATACGTTTTGGAAAGCAGGGAATCATATCAGTTGTTTGACAAATAATCCTCCCACAACAATCATAGGCAAGATTGCGTAGCCAGATATGACGAAATTCTCTTGGGTCAGTTCGTTCCGAAACGAGCATACGACAATGAAAACCAACTTTTGTAAGAGCTGAATACACTGTTCCCATTACACAGAAGGAGAAAATATAGGCCCCTTTGTGTTTGGCATAAAACTTTCGCATTCGATAGATTCGTTGTAACGCAGTAAAGGGATTTCCTTTTGTTTCCATGCTGACACTTACCACAGAAACATTAGGATGTAGCGGATAAGCAACCGTATTACCACCAAATAATAATATGGTGATTTTATAGCCGCGTTTACAATATTCATTGGCTAATAGCGATACGACCTTTTCGGAGCCACCACCTCGCATGTCAGGCAGTACAAATATAATATTCATGTAAGTAGACTTCCTTCCCGAATAATGAATAAGGTTCTTACTTATTCTACGATATTATAAATGAATAAGCAAGTAAAACAAAAATTAAAAGACAAAGGCATATGTTTGTGGTAGAATAAAATGGATTTTTAGTTTCTTAGAGATAGATGGGAGAGAGTGATAAATGGCACGAGATTATCAATATTTGTCAGTAGCAGGGCATGGTTGGTCAGGTTCCGAAGCATTAATGGATCTGTTAAGGGAATTTGATTCCATTGGGGAATTTCGTATGGAGTTTCGTATGTTTCGAGATCCTCATGGAATTATGGATTTAGAATACCAAATGGTAGACCGTTGGGATGCTATTAATGTTGACATTGCAATTAAAGAGTTTCTAGAATATATTCAGAAAATTGGAAGAAAGAGAACCAAGTTTACATGGGGATATAATCATGAAGAGGTATTTAATGGGAAGTTTTATGAATGTGCAACGAAATTTATTGAAGAGATTACAAGCTATGAATACAATAGCTATTGGTGGTTTGTAGATTACCGAAAGCCTTACTGGGGATGGATGCGCCAGCGTATCATGCAACGATTTTTTAAGAAAGGCTATGGGGAGAAATCTTACTTTGGTCGTATTACACGGGAAGAATTTCACCTTGCGTCACAACATTATATGGAATCCATTATAGAAGCATATAAGGGAGAACGTCATTATGATTACTTCCTTGTAAAGCAATTAGTTTCTGCCACCAATCCATATAAAATACTAGATTATTGTCCAGGTGCCAAGATTATGTTAATAGACCGTGACCCAAGAGATAATTATGTGCAAATGATTACAAAGCGGAAATTAATTGGTTACGATATAGCAGATTCTCACAATGTGATGAAATATGTGGAGTGGTATAAGGCACAACGTATAAATCCAGTGGAAGATTCTTCGGATTTTCTCTATATTCAGTATGAAGACTTAATCTACCACTACGATGAAATGCTTGCTAAAATTGTGGACTTTATGAAAGTAGATGGAATCACATTGAACCATGCAAGGAAGAAGCAATTGTTCAATCCAGACGTATCCATTCAATACGTAGGTATCTATAAGGATTACCCCTATCAAGATGAGATTCATATCATTGAGAAAGAATTAGCGGCATATTTATATGATAATAAGAGAAAGTGATGGTTCTTACAATGACAACAATTAAAAAAGCAATGACCATTTTTAGTCGTAGACAAAAATTAAGACTAGCATACTTAACAGTGGTTATTTTTATTGGATCTTTATGTGAATTATTGGGTATTACGGTAATACTCCCATTTATTAATGTGGTATTAGATTCCGATATTATTGAAGAGAATGCGTATTTGTCCTACGTGTATGATTATCTAGGATTACAATCACCAGAGGAATTCTTAATTGTATTAGGTATTCTGCTAATTGTGGTCTATATTGTTAAGAATGTATTTGTAACATATATGTACAATGCTATGTATAAATTTACTTATCGTAGTCAGAGAGATTTATCCATTCGCTTATTGGAAGTCTATATGAAGCAACCGTATATGTATTTTGTGAGTCACAATAGTGCGGAGTTAATGCGTAATCTAAATCAAGACACCGTACAATTCTTCGAGGTAGTCTTATCGGTCTTACAATTAGCAGCAGAAGTAACTGTTTGTGTTATGTTAGGCATTTATTTATTCTATAGTGACCCAACAATTACCCTTAGCGTTGTGGTAATTCTAGGGCTATTTATGATTACTATATTTCGTGCTACTAGGAATAACCTTAAGAATAAAGGGATTGAATGTAGAACTCATCGAGGAGATATGAATAAATGGATTATGCAATCTACAGGTGGAATAAAAGAGATTAAAATATTAGGGAATGCAGAATACTTTATGAAACAATATGAGAAGATTTATTACTCCTATGCAGAAAAATTCCGTATTTATCGTGTCTTATCATTTATCCCAAGAACTATGATGGAATCCCTATGTATTTGTTCGTTACTTGGGGCTGTTATTTATAAAATAAGCACAGGTACTGCTGTGATTTACTTTATTCCAACCTTAACTTTATTTGCCTTGGCAGCCTTTCGTTTGCTGCCATCCTTTAATCGAATTACCACCTACATTAGTACCATTATCTTTAATAAGGCAAGTGTAGATGGAATTTATGAGGATTTACAAACTTTAGCAGTGGACGAATCAGATGAGGAGCAAGGCAATGAAGTGGGAATCACATTTGAGCGTGAGATTGCGATTCAGAATCTTTCTTTTTGCTACCCTGAGAAAGACACTGCTGTACTCGAGCAAGCAAACTTTATTATTCCAAAGTCAAAGTCCATTGCGTTTGTAGGAGCATCAGGGTCAGGTAAGACCACGCTTGCAGATATAATATTAGGAATATTACAACCATCCGGGGGAAGCTTACTGGTGGATGGGGTCACCATCAATCCTACTTCACAAAGTTGGCGCAAGAAGCTTGGCTATATACCACAGACTATTTTCTTAATGGATGATACCATACGTCATAATATAGCTCTTGGTATTGAGGAAAAGCATATTGATGAGAAACGTTTAGAAGAAGCAATAGCAGGTGCACAATTAAAGACTTTTATGGATTCTCTTCCAGAAGGAGAGGATACTATGGTTGGAGAAAGTGGAGTTCGATTATCAGGGGGACAAAGACAAAGGATTGGCATTGCAAGAGCTTTGTATACCAATCCAGATATTTTAATCTTAGATGAGGCTACTTCTGCATTAGATAATGAGACAGAAGAAGCAGTTATGGATGCCATTGACCGTTTGGCAGGAACGAAAACATTAATCATTATTGCTCATCGACTAAGTACCATTGAAAATTGTGACATTGTATATGAGATTAAAGATGGGAAAGTACGAGCCAATCAATAAATTCTCGCACAGCACCATCACCGCCATTTTTCGTACAAATATAATCACAGCAAGATTTTACAGGTGTTACGGCATTCTTAGGACATGCCCGAACACCTGCTAATTCAATGGCAGGTAAGTCGTTTAAGTCATCACCTATATAGGCGATTTCAGATAAAGAAACACAGAATTCTTTAGCAAGTTCTTTCATAATCACGCTCTTGTCAGAAACATTTTGATAGATGCAAGTAATATTTAATTCTTTTGCCCGATTCTGCACAATTAAAGATTCTCGACCAGTGATTATAACAGGGGTTATTCCATATTCTGGTAAAATATGGCGTATTCCATAGCCATCGTGAATATGGAATGCTTTCATTTGTTCGCCAGTTGGCCCCATATAAATCATACCGTCTGTTAAGGTCCCATCGACATCCATTGCTAATAGTTTAATACTCATTAATTTTCATTTTCCTTTCACACAATCCCGATATCAAGAATTTTTTGTAAAGTAATTGCACCTACAAGAACGTTGTTTTCATCTACAACTGGAGCGGCAGGGAAGCGTTTGATTTGTAACAATCTTAGAATATCAATTGCAAGATCATTAGTTGATACGATGGTTGGGTTTTTCGTCATAATTTCATTCACCCCTAAGTTATAGATATCAACGCCCTTTTTTAATAAACGACGCAAATCACCATCTGTAATAATTCCAGCTATGGTTCCATCATCATTTAAGATACTTACAATTCCAACATTTTTCTCACTAAGGCCAATGAGGATATCTGTTAACATGGCACTAGTATGGGTAGTAGGTGTATCGTTGCGAGGAATCATAATATCTTTGACCGTAACAAGCAAGCGCTTTCCAAGAGCGCCAGCTGGATGATATAACCCAAAGTTGCTTTCCGTAAATCCATATACTTTGGATGCTACAATGGCTAAAGCATCGCCGTATGCTAAGGCAGCTGTTGTGCTAGAAGAAGGAGCCAATCCAAGGTTACAAGCTTCTTTAAATGGAGGAAATACTTGTCCTACATTGGAATGTCGGATTAGAGTGGAATCTGCATTGCCAGACACTCCTATGAGAGTAGCTCCAATGGCTTTAATATTAGGGATTAGCTTAATGATTTCATCGCTTTCACCGCTGTAACTAATGGCAATAATAAGGTCTTCTTCTGAAACCATGCCTAAATCACCATGTAATGCTTCTGCTGGATGAAGGAAGAATGATTGGGTTCCCAAACTTGCCATGGTTGCAGCAATTTTACTACCAATATGGCTAGATTTTCCCATTCCAGTTATTATCACTTTTCCCTTACAGTGCGTAATTGACTCAAGTATTTCAATAAAAACAGAGTCTAAGGAATCCCGCACGACTTCTAATGCATTTATTTCTGTATCAATTACTTCTCTTGCTTCTTTTAGTAAATCCACTATTTATGCCCCCTAATGTATTATACTTCTAAGTGATATAATTTCAGTGCCTTGTGCAATAAAGGTTCTAATTTCTCTAAATAGACCATATTCGGTCCGTCAGATTTAGCTTGTTCTGGATCCTGATGGACTTCTATAAATAAACCATCTGCTCCTGCAACAATGGCAGAATGAGCCAAAGTAGGAACGTATTCTCGATTCCCGCCAGTAGCATCGCCTTTACCGCCAGGTTTTTGTACGCTGTGAGTTGCATCGAACAGCACAGGATAACCAAACTTTTTCATCTCCACAATGGAGGTCATATCTACCACCAAGGTATTGTAACCAAAAGAAGTACCGCGTTCCGTAAGCATAATATTGGCATTGCCACTTTCCTCTAATTTGGTTACTACATTTTTCATATCCCAAGGTGCAAGAAATTGTGCTTTCTTTACATTGATGATCTTCTTTGTGTTGGCAGCAGCAATTAATAAATCTGTCTGGCGACACAAGAAAGCTGGTATTTGAATAATATCTGCAACAGGTGATACTAGTTGTGCTTGGTAAGGTTCGTGAATGTCTGTAACAATCTTTAGATTATATTTTTCTTTCACTTTTTGTAAAATAGCAATTCCTTCTTCCATGCCCACCCCGCGGAAGGAATGGATAGAGGTTCGATTAGCCTTGTCAAAGGAAGCTTTAAAGTAATAGTCAATGTCTAATGGAGCAGTAATGTTCTGAATTTTTTCTGCTAATTCGTAAATCATCTCTTCATTTTCAATGACGCAAGGTCCTGCTAATAATGTAAATTTATCTTTCATAGGAAGGTTCCTTTCTGAATTAAGGGCGCGTGTTTGTTAGCGTATTGGCAATCATATCCTGCACTTTCATTAAATCTTCAGGCGTATCAACTCCGATGGTAGATGCTGCCACCTCTTGTATCTTCATGGAATAGCCATATTCAATAGCACGTAATGGCTCGATGGATTCTGCACGTTCTAATTGACCCATAGGCAATTGATTGAAAGTTGACAGAAATTCTTTGGTGTAGCCATATAATCCTATATGGGCAAAATGACTACCTGTTTCTTTGGAATCACGCACATAGGGAATAGGAGATCTAGATAGGTAGATTGCCCGATTATTCATATCGGTAATAATCTTTACCACATTAGGAGAATCCAATTCATCTTGGTTTGCAATTTTACGTTTTAAGCTACCATAGTATACGTTAGAATCAGCAAACATACTGATTAAAGTACGAATGGAGTCGGGATTAATGAGAGGTTCGTCTCCTTGAATGTTAATATATAAATCACCATCCACCTTAGTAGCAACTTCTCCAATGCGTTCTGTACCATTGACATGGTCACTTGCTGTAAGCATTACATCTATTCCCAATTCCTTACAAGTAGTCATAATTCGCTCATCATCTGTTGCTACATAAACTTGGTGGAATTCTGCTACTTTCTTACATTGTTCATATACCCACCATATCATAGGTTTACCACAAATATCTGCAAGTGGCTTGCCAGGAAATCTGCTAGAAGCATAGCGAGCTGGTATCACACCGATTATTTTCACAATTCCTATTCTCCTGTTCTATTGATTGAAGTATTTTCTCTATAGGTTATTCTATAGGAAGTAATTCTAGAAAGCAATAAAAATATGAAATAATCTCACAAAATCAGAAGGATTACTTGACACAAACTTGTGGATAATAGTACTATGATAGCAGTGTTATGGAATACATACACATAGTTATGATAAGATAGGGGAGAGTAGGTAAGTATGAGAGTCTTACTATTAGGTGAGTTTAGTGGTTTGTTCCAAAGCTTAGCCGAGGGGTTACGTGAATGTGGTGCTACAGTAGACTGGTATGCAAATGGCGATGGATATAAGGCAATCACAGGAATGACAGGATCTATTGATGGAACTACGAAGAACCACTTTATAAATCGTATCTGGTACCCTTTTCAACTGATTCAGACCTTAAAGGGATATGATGTAGTACACGTAATGAATCCGCTGATTTTTAGCCCGTATATTAACGCATATTTATTTCGAATACTAAAGAAGAATAATAAAAGATTAGTCATGTCTACTGTTGGAACAGATTATGCGGTGTATCAATATCAGCATAAAGCAAATAGAAAGTATGACTATTATCTATTAGATGAGAATACAGAGTATGATTATTTCTACAAAGAACACACAAGATACGTAAGAGATTATGAAAAAGTAATGACATTAATAGATGGCATTATACCGGGCTCCATGGAATATTACTATGCCCATGAGAACAATCCAAAATTAACAAGCATATGTAGACATCCCATTAATACATCTAAGATTGAATATACGGAGAATCGTATACAAGATAAGATCGTTATCTTTCATGGGATTAGCAGAGAAGTCTTTAAAGGAACAGCTTATATTAAGGCTGCTATGGAAGCCATTGGAGAAAAGTATCCAGATGATGTGGAAATCATCATCGATGGAAAGATGCCAATTGAAGAATACAAAGCACTTATGGCTCGTGCCAATATAGTTATTGACCAATGTAGAAGTTATGGACAAGGAATCAATGCGTTGATTGCATTGGCCCAAGGGAAGATTGTGCTAAGTGGTGCTGAGGAAGAATGCATGGACAAGATGGGAGTTCAGGACTGTCCAGTGTATAATATTATTGCCAATAAAGAGCAGATTATGGCACAATTAGAAGAGATTATAGCACGGAGAGAAGAGTTCATAGAATTAGGGAAACGTTCCAGAGCGTATGTGGAGAAGTATCACCATCATAAGCTCATTGCTCAAGACTTCATGGAAGTGTATCAGACCATTTTAGAATTCAACTAGGCAAGTGTGAATTAGAAACGTGAGAATTAGAAAAGAGTGAGTTATAGATGAAAATCTTGTGTATAGCAGGTAAGAATAACATAGCGTGTGATATTTTAATCATTGCATTAGAGCGATTAGAGAAAGACCAGATTGTCATTATCCCTAATGCCACTGATGATGGAAGCGATACTTGGCAAAGGTCGTTTTTAAAGTTAGCAAGACAACTGCAAGTTCCCGTTGTTACATTAGAGGATGTGTATAATATGGAAGATGTTGTTTTCTTGTCATTAGAGTTTGATAAAATCATTCGAACAAATAAGTTTCAAGATGCTAAACTTTATAACATTCATTTTTCCTTGTTACCGAAATATAAAGGCATGTATACAGCCTACTGGCCTATTATATGTGGAGAACATAAGACAGGTGTTACCTTACATTATATTGACGATGGAATTGATACAGGAGATATTATTGCGCAAAGCGAGTATGTAATTACTGATGATATGACCTGTCGAGATATTTATCTTAATAATATCTCTTATGGTACTAGACTAGTAGAAGAATACTTCGATAGAATCATAAATGGACAAGTGGAATCTTATAAGCAACCTAGTGCGCAAGCCACGTATTTCTCCAAAAGTTCCATTTCCTTCGAGGATGCCTCCCTTGACTGTCGTCAAACAGCTTATATGATAAACAATCAGATTCGAGGACTACGTTTTCGAGAATATCAACTGGCAACCTTTCAAGATACTATGATATCTCACGGGGAGATTACAAGTGATCGATCTACAGCACGACCAGGTACGATTATCCAAGAAGATGGATGGATCTATTTGATTGCCACTATTGATTACGACATCTATTTATATAAGGATCGCTTAGAAGATATGATGGCAGCTTGTACTAATGGAGATGTGGAATTCTTGGACATGTGCATGGAGAGGGGCTATCAGATGAATGAAGTAGGAGGAGATAGGTATTTTAATGAATATAATGCCGAATAATTTGCAAAGACAGTATGATTTGCATGGACAGGAATATGAAGAGGCAGCACTTAGAGTGTTGCGCAGTGGTTGGTATGTATTAGGAGAAGAAGTTGCGTCTTTTGAACGAGAATTTGCACAATACCTAGGAGCCAAACATTGTGTGGGAGTGGCAAGTGGATTAGATGCACTTTGGATGTCCTTTCGCTTGTTAGAGATTGGAGAAGGGGATGAGGTTATTGTATGTTCCAATGCATACATTGCATGTGTGATGGGAATTACAATGAATGGAAATCATGCCACACCAATTTTTGTAGAGCCAGACGAGTATGATAATATAGATGCAAGTAAGATTATAGATGCAATTACGGAGAAGACCAAGGCCATATTAGTGGTTCATTTGTATGGACAAGCATGTAATATGGAGCAGATTATGCACATTGCAGAGGAATATCAATTGCGTGTTGTGGAAGATTGTGCCCAAAGTCATGGAAACCATTTTCAAGGTCAAAAGGTTGGTACATTTGGAGATGTTGCTTGTTTTAGCTTTTATCCAAGTAAAGGATGTGGAGCGTTTGGAGATGGAGGAGCCATTGTTACCAATTGCGATGAACTTGCTCAGAAGATGAGAGTATTCCGCAATTATGGCAGTCAAGAACGTTACTGTAATGAAGTGGTAGGAACCAATAGTAGACTAGATGAGTTGCAAGCAGCATTGTTGCGTGTGAAATTATCCCACTTAGATGAATTAAATGCAGAACGTAATGAAATTGCGTGTAAGTATAATGAGAAGATTACTTCTCCTTGTTGTATGAAACCACGTATTCGAGAAGGTGCAGATTCTTCTTATCATCAATATGTAGTACATGTAACCCATGGTAAAAGAGATGCTATGGCGGCTTATCTTAGAGAACATGGAATAGGAACGATTATTCACTATCCCATCCCACCTCATTTAAGTCAAGCATATGCTTACTTAGGATATAAAAGAGGAGATTTTCCAATTGGAGAGCGGTGTGCGAAAGAAGTCTTAAGCTTGCCAATTTACAATGGTATGTTAGAAGAAGAACAAGAGTATGTAATTCAACAAATCAATGGATTTGAAGGGTGAAGAAGATGGATAATCAGCTAATAGAACAGAAGGTAGAGATGTTATCATTTCCGGAAATGGGAGATGAGAGAGGCCATTTAGTAGTGGTGGAAGGAATGAAGCAAGTTCCCTTTCCTATTGCACGAATTTTCTATATTTATGGGTCTGATACAGACGTGATTCGTGGATGTCATGCAAATCGAAAATCAGAATTCGTACTTATTAATATATGTGGTTCTTCGAAAGTGAAAGTGAAAGATGGGAAAGAAGAAATCATATATGAATTAAATCGCTCTCATATGGGGATTTATTTGCCTAGGATGATTTGGAAAGAAATGTATGATTTCTCGGAAGACTCTATTCTGCTATGCTTATCGAGTGAACCATATGATGCGGCAGAATATATTCGCGATTATTCAGAATATATACAAGAAATGAATGGTAAAAGATAATATGAGTAATGAAGAACGCAGGGGACCAAGGAAACTCGTGTCGCTAATTCTCACCACCTATAACTGCAAAGATATGCTAGTGCAGACCTTGCAGAGCATAGAGCAGCAGACCTATCCATCCATTGAATTAATTATTGTAGATGGAAACTCTACGGATGGTACAGTAGAAGCGATTGAAGAATATAGTCAACGCTCCCCTTATCCCTTGCAATGGATATCTGAACCAGACCAAGGAATTTATGATGCCATTAATAAAGGGATTGGGTTAGCAAAAGGTGATTATATTGAAGTGATGAATGATGAATATAGTGTAGATGATGCCATTGAACAACTAGTACAGGCAACAGAAAGTCAGGAACATTACGTTGGTGCTCATGCAGACTTGGTCTATGCGGATCAAGGTGTAGTCATACGAGCTTGGAAAATGGGAGAGGGGCGTATTGGAAGCGGTTGGATGCCAGGTCATCCCACACTACTCTTAGAATCGTCAGTGTATAATAAGTATGGATTGTATGATACTACTTATACATGTTCCGCAGATTATGAATTCATGGTACGTTTTCTAACAGCAGGGGAACAACTGGCCTATGTGCCACAGAACTTAGTATCTATGTATTATGGTGGGACAAGTACGGCTACATTAAGTAGCTATCTTGTTTCCTTTCGAGAAGCGCACCGTGCGCTTCGCAAGAATCATGTACGATTTCCATTGGGGATTTGCCTCATTCGAACCGTACGTGTGTTATGGCAGTTTGTGAAGAAATAGAGGGATAGAACGTGACAAGATTAAAATCACAGCATAAAGAAATAATCATTTTTGGAATAGTAACGTTACTCACTACGATTCTATTCTTTTTACTGGTAAAAGATTGGGGGATTCAGTATGCCGTAGATTCCCAAAGTTATGTGGAACTAGGGGCTATGCATGGTGTGAAACCTATTTATCCCCTTTTTTTGTTTGTCCATAAGTTGTTATTTGGAGAAGAAGCATATTTACAGGCGGCAGTTATTTCTCAAGGACTCTTGTCGGTTGGGTGTTCCTTGGGACTTGTGTTTTATTTAAAGAAACTATTTGGACTGCATTATATTGAAGTATATATATGTTATTGTCTGTCCTTGTTGGTATATATGATTGAATGGCCTAATTTTATCTCCTCTCAATATATCTTAACGGAAGCTATTACGTACCCCCTATTCTATCTATACTTCATTACGGTTTTACAAGTAATCTATAAGGGTGGTTGGAAGAGTATTGTCTTATGTGGGGTTATGTCCTTTCTATTGGCAATGACTAGATCGCAGTTGTTGCTGGTAATGGGGATTACATCAGTAGCTTTTACCATAGCTCTTGCAAGGAATCAACTAATAAGCAAGAGAGTTACAGTCAAGAATCTGCTACTTGTTATAGTCAAAGGCGTTGTGGTAATTCCGCTCACCTTATATCTTGGAATTCAAAGTGTGAACTATGGAATGACTGTATATTTATCGGCTTATGCTACCATAGAATCTATAAGCACACAGGCAACCGCAAATGATAGTGTTACCAATATGGGAGTGGAAGACCAAGAAGCACTAGAGGCAGCTGTTCAAACGGTGGAAGTGGTAAATGTTACGTATTCTGATAATCAATCATCTCATGCATTATGGCAACGTTTAAGCTATACCATTGATGAGGAGGATGTGGCACTATTTGATGACCCACATTTTCAAGAAATATTTTCACAATTATACGAAGCCATTGACGAAGCACAGCAGCGATATCCATATAGACCGAAGAATCTATGGACCTGGGAACATATTGCCAATTCTACTAATCAGAATGCTTCTATTACAGATGAGATTACAGATGCTTACCGCATTGCACATGCAGAGGACCCTACTTTTCAAGAAGATTCTATTAGTATAAAAGATAAGCTTAGTTCACAGTTATTACGAGAACATTGGTTGGACTACTTGTACTACACACTATGCCTCTTTCCGCAAAGTTTTGTATGTACGGTGTTCTTTCAGATTGAATCCATCTATCTTCTGTGCCATATTATTACCTTGTTTTTATACATAAGTGCCATTGTTATGAGCATATTGTGTGTGAAGAATAAGAAATTAGATACGAAAGTTGGTATTTATATGTTCACAGTTTTGGTGGCTTCTTGTTGTTTTATTGTGGCAACTAACTTGGTGTTTTATGGAATACAGAGATATCTATACTATATTTTTGGAACATTCTATATTGGGTATTTTCTATTGTTATGCCAAATGTATCGAGGGTATCTACAAGCGTGGTGGAAGACTCATAGAAAGAGTAATTGCAAGTAAGGAGAAAGAATTCCTATGAAACGATGTCTCATTATTATACCAGCCTATAACGAGGCTGGAAGCATTGAAAAAGTAGTTGACTATATTAGGGAGAATCATCCAGAGTATGATTACCTTGTGATTAACGACGGGTCTACAGATGAAACAGAGTCTATTTGTAGGCGTAGACAATATCAATATGTTAGCCTACCAATCAACTTAGGAATTGGTGGTGCAGTGCAAACAGGTTATCAATATGCTCTGGAATATGAGTATGATATTGCAGTTCAGATTGACGGAGATGGACAGCACAATGTGGATTATATTAGAGAAATGGTAGATTTAATTGAATCAGGAGAAGCTGATGCAGTCATTGGATCACGATTCGTGAATAAGGAAGGATTTCAATCGTCTATTGGAAGAAGAATCGGTATTCAATTCTTAAGCCGTTTATTACAAGTGTTATGTTTTCGCAGAATTAAAGATGTAACAAGTGGATTTCGTGCCATGGATCGAAGATTTATTGAAATATTTGCTAGAGATTATCCAAGTGATTATCCAGAGCCAGAGACCATTATGGCAGTTCATATGCATGGAGGAGTCATTCACGAAATACCAGTTGTGATGAATGAACGTATGGAGGGAACAAGCTCTATTAATGCAGTGAAATCTATCTATTATATGGTAAAGGTAACATTAGCTATTTGCATACGTAGGTTGAGCTATGGTGTTAGAAGAGACCGGAAGGGAGTACACCAATGATATCAGGTGATGTGAAATTATGGCTCGTGGTGGCTGTAATCGTTTATTTTGTAGTGATTCTTAGATTCCTTAAGAACAAAGCATTGGAATTAAAATATACATTGCTATGGCTGTTTGCGGGAGTAGTATTTGGTATTCTTGGAGTATCACCAGGTATTTTATTTACAGGAATTCAGTTAGTGGGCATTCAAGACCCTATGAATGGGATTTACTTTATAGCAATTGGTCTGATACTTGCAATCTTAATGTCTATTACCTCCATTGTATCAAGGCAATCTAATAAAATCAGAAGATTAATTCAAGAAAATGCCATATTGGAGAAGCGAGTAAGAGATATTGAGGAGATTATGCAGAAAGAGTCAGAGGAGAAGTTATGATTACATCATTTATCTTATTATATTATGGACAGGATAGAGAGTGCGGTTGTGCAACAGCAGTGGTTCGTACACTTGTTGTATGGCAGTTCATCTTATTGTGCATGGTACAAGGGTTAAGCGCTATCACGCAATTACACTGGACGGGATTGTTTGTCTGTTATGCAACCGTGGACCTTGCCCTACTTCTCTATCACAGGAAGCAAAAAGTGAAGTGTTGGAATCCACTTCGTAATGTGAAGGAGTGGATTGACCCATATGTAGTACTTTTGTTTCTAACATGGTTGATTGCCTTTGTGATTGCTGTGATACACATACCATATAATTGGGATTCCATGACGTATCATCTCCCTAGAATTGCACATTGGGTACAGAATGAATCCGTTCAACATTTTGCCAGTAATGATGATCGATTAATTGCAAGCCCAGTATTAGCAGCCTATACGAATCTGTGTAGTTTCTTGTGGTTTGGTCAAGAAGTACGAGTACTCAACTTGTTACAATGTTTTGCCTACGGGGTAAATGCCTATTTAGTCTATGGAATTGCGGTTATAATTGGTGCCAAGAAAAAGTATGCTTATGTAGCCACTTTGTTATTCTTAACCATGCCAATTGCATTCGCAGAAGCTACGACTACCCAAGTGGACCATTATTCTACTATGTGGTTGTTGTGTTTTGCGTATCTGCTGATTCCGTTTTGGCAAACTGAGCAGATTCGTATGAATAAAAAGACAATAAAAGAGATTGTTTATTTAGCTTTGTGTGCATCATTTGCCTACTTGGCGAAACCATCCGTGGGATTTGCAATTGTTATTTTGCTCATTGGATTATTAGTGAGTTGTATCCAGAGAAAAGATGATATTATCACCTTAATCAAATTAGCAGTAGTAGCGGGGGTGGCGATTCTTGTGCCTATTCTTCCAGAATGGATTCGTAATCTTGCAAGTTATGGAAGTATTTCAGTGGAACAAGTAGGGAGTAGGCAATTAGTAGGAACTATATTGCCTCATTATCTCTTTATCAATTGGCTCAAAAATATTACCTTTAATCTTGCCCCTATCTTTCCAGAGGCCATACAATATAAGATAGAAGATGGTCTAGAATCTTTGGCCAATGGAATCGGAGTTGACTTTAATCATGAAAGTATAGCGGAAGGCGGTATGAATTTCAGTTACCATACGTTCCGTACGTATAATTGTGATGTTGCAGTCAATGTTGTAGTTGCCATCCTTGCCTTAATCTGTTGTATCATCTTGTGTATTCGCTTCCAGAAACTAACGAAAATACAACGATACTACAGTATAACAGCAATGGTGTCCTTTGGAGTATTCTGTGTGGCACTTCGCTGGGAATCTTTTGTTACACGGTACATGCTATCGTATTTAGCCTTACTGTGTCCTATGATTGTCATTGTAATACAACAATGCATAGCATCTAGGAGAGAAGTAGTGCATAGAAGTATCATAGGTATATTAGTAGTTGTATCTGGACTCTTTTTCGCCGACCAAGTGGTGTATTCCTATGAAGACGGACCGACTTATGAAATCTCAGGCTATTTTACCATGGGACAACCTTATTTATTAGGAGAATACATTGAGTTAGAAGAATACGTATCTCAAATGGGTTATGAAACTTATGGAATTCTCATGAAAGATGGAATGTATGAATATCCCCTATGGAGAGCCATTGATAACCAAGAAAGTGAAATTCGTCACATTATGGTAGAAAGTACATTGTCTCAATATGAGGATGCATCGTATATACCAGATTGTATCATTATTACGAAGAAGGGGGTTATGGAGAGTACCATAACGTATAATGGAACTGAATATGTGAAAAATGAAGTAGTCTGTGAGCAATTTGTTACATTGTATGAACAAGTAATGAAATGAGAATTAAGATGAAGAAAAAGCTGGTACAAATTAACACGGTTTGCAATGGTAGTGTGGGACGCATTATGGGGCAAATTCAAAGAACTGCCATGGAACAAGGAATGGATACCTTGTCTATTTATGGTAGGCGAAATGGGTATGGAGACATGCCTTGTGTAAAATGTGGCAATGGAGTATCTTTTTGGCTCCATGTGGCGTTAACTACTGTAACGGATCGCAACGGATTTGGCTCATACTTTGTGACTAAGAAGATGGTTAGAATACTTCGAAAAGAGCAACCAGATGTGATTCACCTCCATAATATACATGGGTATTACCTGCATATTGGAGTCTTATTTCGTTACTTGAAAGAGGAATATAAGGGGAAGGTCATATGGTCCTTGCATGATTGCTGGTCTTTTACAGGACATTGCCCATATTATATCCTTGCAAAATGTGACCGGTGGAAGGCAAGCTGCTATAAGTGCCCCAATCAAAGAAGTTATCCCATTAGCTTTGGGTTAGACCAATCTAAGAAGAATTATAGAGATAAGAAGGAACTTTTTACAGGAATCACGGACCTTACGTTGTTAGTGCCGTCACAGTGGCTTATGGAACAAGTGGAAGAATCTTATTTAAAGGAATATCCATGCAAAGTGATTGCTCATGGAATTGATGTATCTATATTTCATTCTGGGGACAAGGGATTTTCACATGATTCTTATGGTATTGCTCGTCCTAGTAAAATAATCTTAGGTGTTGCCAGTATCTGGGAAGAGCGTAAGGGGTTAAGAACCTTTGTAGAATTGGCACAATCCCTTCCCGAACAGTACCAGATTGTATTAGTAGGAGTATCAAGTATTCAGAAACAGCAGTTAAGTTCCCATGGTATTATTGGTATCTTAAGAACAGAACATATGGCAGAATTAGTGGAATTATATACAGCAGCCCATGTATTTGTAAATCCATCTAGGGAGGAAACATTTTCTCTTGTCACCTTAGAGGCTCTTGCGTGTGGAACGCCTGTTATTGTAACGAACGATAGCGCTACGAAGGAATTAGTGGGAGAATGCGGAATCATTGTACAGGGAAATGAAGTGACAGATTACTTGGCAGCCATTCATGATTTAGAGGAACAATATCCCAGTCAAGACACTATGAGTAAGCATGTAGAGTGTTATGAGTTAGAACAGCAAATGAACGAGGTAATGAAGTTATATGAAAGTTAGTACAAAATGGAATCATGTGATTCTACTATATGTGGCAGGAGTGATTTTCTATGGCCTAGTAGCTACTAGGATTACCATTCCAGTACATTATGGAGCGGACGAGGAATTATATGTAGCCCTTGCTAAGAATTTTTTCTATGAAGGTGTTTTTATGAAGGGGTACGAAGCCCTTGATTATAGTTGTGTCCTTTATTCTATTCTGCTATCAGGAGTGTATTTCTTCTATGATGCAGATTCCATTGTATTTCTTATGCGTTTACTGGGTGTCTTGTTACAAGTGTCCAGTGTATTTCCTGTTTATTATCTAGGGAGTCGAATACTGGGGAATCATAAGAAAGCTCTTGGGATATGTGCTTTATCGCTTATTATTCCAGAGATGATGAATAGCATGTATCTCATGCAGGAAGTCTTGTGTTACCCATTGTTGTTATGGGGACTTGTATTGCTCTACCTAGATCAAATGGAAGAACGATACCACAGAGTGACACGGTATACCATATTAACTATTCTCTTTATGGTATTAACCTATTATACGAAGACATATGCCATTGTATGTGTTGTATCCTATTGTTTCTACTGGTTCGTTGCTGCGATTCACCATAGAACAAAAGCAATCTGGGTGAAGTGTATCACTGTTGTGTTAGTGTCAGCAGCGTTTCTAATGGCTGGACGTATTCTTGTTGCAATGCCTAATGTGGGATTGGAAACGGCTAATCATTATTCCACTCAAATCCAGAATTTATTTCCAATTACACTGGAAACCCTTTGGCAAATCGTATATGGACTATGCTTTTATGGAGCCTTCCTCCTATTGTGTACAGGGTTCTTTCCCGTTGTTATGCCATTGCTTCATATGGAACAGTTCTCCTTGCATCATAGAAGATTTCTGAAACAACTGCTGCTAGTTACGGCATTTCTCTTGGTTGAGGTTGTGGTATGTATTCTGTGCACGGAAACGCAACCATTTGAATATCCTAACAAATTTATCTATCGTTATTTGTATGTGGTGGCAGTTCCGTATTGGATTCTATTTGCACATTTGCCATCCGGCCAAGGGAAAGAAAAGCCCATTGAGCTAGATTGGCGAAGTAACGTCCTTGCAATAGGAATGGTAGGTACTATGTTGATTTATTATGTGGGATTACCAGAAGAGTATCCCATTGGAATTATGGATGGCTTTCTATTTCTCTTAATTGAGAATATGGATCGCTATATCTGGCATGGATTTCCTATATTCCTTACCTTAGGAATTGCAGTTGTATTAGGTGCAACTTATTTGTACGGTAGAAAACATGCTATTTCTTATAAGAAATCTTTCTTCAGAGGTGTTACCCTATATTGTATTGTGTTTCTAGTGATTAACTGTATACAATTGCCTTATTATCACAATGTGGTAGCAGAGGGAGAGGTATTAGAGCCACAATTTGTAGTAATTGCGGAAGTGGTCAATGAGTATGATACCATTTATTATGTGTCGGATTCCTTAGATTATAAAGCGGCCTTTTATGCCTATATACAGAAGGACTATCAGTGGATATCTTCGGCACAGTTGGAAGTAAGATTGGCATCAAGTGAAGTCGAAGAGGTGATTTATATTGTAAATAAGGAAGCGTGGATTGCTGGAGATATAACAGGTAATCTTATTAAGGAATTGCCAGACTACTATGTGATTCGCTGAACTGAAATTTAAAGTGCATAAATAGCAGCAATATGTTAGAATAGTAAAGATATAGAAGGGACACTCGTATGAACTATGAAGAAAACAATTCTACTGGTAGATTATTATGGAACATGTAATGAGCAGGGAGAATTATTAGGACACTCCCGTAAAGTCTTACAAGATTATACGAAATTAATTGAGGAGAAGGCTGAGATTAGTGTTATGGCATCTCCATGTATTCTGGAAGAGATTCTACCAGATGCTTATACAGAGTGTATTCCGCTACCTCACAATCTTGTGATTGCCCCTAACAATAGCTTAATGACTCGTATACGAGATAAATTCCGCTTATTGACTAATTTAAGACAAGTAGTGGCTGTTAGCGGTAACTATGACGTGATTTGGTTTTACCGCACTGACTTTTTTCTGTTTTTTTTCTTTGCAAGCCACTTATTATCACTGCCCAAGCAATTGCATAAAGTTGCCCTTATCTATCAAGTTACTTTTACACAAAGTCGCTTGAATCGATTCCTAGAGTGGATTTATAAGAAGGGAATGAAGCAATTTAATGTGATTATTACTACAGTGGAGAGTAAGGAAAGCAAAGATCGTGCATCAAGATTCTACATGCCAGATTACTTCTACGAAGAGGAGCAATATGGGAAGTATGTGGCGGAAGAAAAAGTAGATCAGGTAGTCTGTCTTGGAACCATGAATCACTATAAGAAATTAGAAGAATTAGTTGAGGTGTTCAACCAGATTGAGTACCCACTTGAGATTATAGGACCATTTTTTGATTCAGAGCGGGCTATTCGTCTACAAGAGATGGCAAAGCCTCATATTCATATTGTCAATGAGAAGTTGTCAGAGGAAGCCTACTATAAGAAACTAGGGAAAGCAAAGTACACCATCTTGCCTTATGATGAACAGCAATATGAAGGAAGAACTTCAGGAATCTTATTAGAGAGTATGTTTGTAGATACTATTCCAATTGCTCCTAAGTGTCTCTTTGAGACGACCAAGGTTAGTGGGATTGCATATGAGCATATGACAGAGTTAATCGAACAGTTGCCCCAGTGGGAAGATGCTTGGATTGAGCAGCGTATAAGTGAAAACCAAAAGAGACGATCTGAGCAGTATGATAAGAAGAGGGTTCAAGAGACTTTGAATGATGTGTTGTTTTAATTTATATAGAAAACGAATCAATAAAGAGGTAAAGTATGTGGAGTAGAAAGTTCAAAGAGCTTGGTTGGTGGATCTATAAGCTAATTTATTTACCAATTGCTAAGTTTATACTTGAGCGTAAGACCAATAGTATACTTAAGCAAGGTGTGTTTTATGATAGTAAATTAGTTCTGCTAGGCAAGAATTTTGTAGGACAAAGAACTTATCTATCGAATATGGAATTGGGGTACGCTACGTATGTATGCAGAGATTGCCATTTGGCAAATACCAAGATCGGTGCCTATACATCTATCGGGAATCATGTCCGTACGGTAATGGGTCAGCATCCAACGAAAGGCTGTATATCAACCCACCCATCTACCTATGCTGTGCATACACCTATGGAACTTAGTTATGTAACGAGCAATACATTTTGTGAACATCAATATGCTGATTCAGATGATAAATGGTCAATTACTATAGGAAATGACGTGTGGATTGGGGATGATGTTAAGATTATAGAAGGTGTTTCCATTGGAGATGGTGCTGTTATTGGTTGCGGCTCAGTCGTAACGAGAGATGTGGAGCCTTATACAATTAACAAGGGAATTCCTTGCAAATGTAGTGGAAAGCGCTTTACTGATACAGAAATCGAACAATTATTGGAACTAAAGTGGTGGAATAAAGGGGAAGAGTGGATAAGAAAACATATAAATGAGTTTCTAGAGGCCAATATACTCTTGAGAGAATGGGACAATCTATGATAAAGTTATCAATTATTATACCACACTATAATTCACCAAACATGCTACAGAAGTTGCTGGAATCTATACCAGAGCGACTTGACTTAGAAGTAATTGTTGTGGATGATAATAGTAACCAAGAGGTGGAACTATTACAGCAACTTCAAGAAAATGGGAAGCATAGTCGTGTTCAATTCTATGTAAATCATACAGGAAAGAAAGGTGCAGGCGTTGCACGTAATGTTGGACTATCCCATGCAGTGGGTGAGTGGCTTCTGTTTGCCGATGCAGATGATTGCTTTGTAGAAGGATTTTATGAAATTGTGCAAAAGCACATGGATGATGGTGTAGAACTTGTTTTTTTCCCACCAACAAGTCGCGATTTGGACAGGGGACAGTTATCCAATCGTCATTTGTTTTTTGAACAATTAGTCATGAATTATGTAAGGGATGCAACTATAGAAGCGGAATTAAAGTTAAGATACTCATACCATTCCCCTTGGTCCAAAATGGTCAGACGTTCCTTAATTGTGGAATATGCAATAGAATTTGATGATTCTTTTGTAGCCAATGATATTATGTATTCTGTGAAAATTGGATACTATAGTAAGGGGTTTGCAGTATCAGATAAAATCATCTATTGTATTCATACGCATGGGGAAGGGCTGACTCGTAATCTTACAGAGGAAAAGTTCGATATACGTTTACAGGTTGAAATGAATAAATATGAATTTTTACGACAGCGATTAAGGACAGAAGAGCTGAAGCTACTCGATATTAATATTTTACAATATCTTACAATGCTCCGAGAACATAGATTAGGAAAACCAAGTAAATATATTACGACTTTTAGCAATCTAAAGAGAAGAGGCATCCCACTGGTAGAGAAGAACTTGCGAAGTCCAGGCTATATTATGGAGAAAGTGGCGGCTAGGTTTCAGTAAATTATGATTCGTATATTCTATGGAATATGAAGAGCGGGTATGAGAGGAAGAGAATAATGGACGGCTATACTTTGTCAGTGATTATCCCAAATTATAATAAAGAAAAATACTTGGCGCAGTGCTTAGATTCCATTCTTACTCAAACACGGATGCCAGATGAAATTATTATTGTAGATGATTGCTCAAGGGATCAATCGAGAGAGATTATACGGAAGTATCAAGAACGTTGTGATAAAATCCTTCCAATGATGCTAGACGAAAATGTAGGCGTATCGCAAGCTAGAAATCTGGGAATCGACAAAGCTTCTAGTATATATATTACGTGTTTAGACAGTGATGATTTTTACTATTCTAATCACAAATTAGAAAATGAGATGAATTTAATTTATCAGTATGGGAAGAGACAGCAAGAGATACTGGCATACTCATCCTTGGTTAATGTTAATGAGCAAGGAGAAGTAATCTATTATACAAGTAGGTTTGCCCCTTTATTAGCATTGGGAAATGCCAGATGGTACTTCAATGGAATTGTACAAGTGGGGTATTGTCCTAGGGACTATTGTATGAAGAAATCTATTGTGCAAAGTGTAGGTGGTTATGAAGTTGGACAAAGCTTCTATGAAGATTTCGATTTGTTAGTTCGATTATCGGATAAAGTGTTATTCTATCAAACGAAACATCATGGCACGGCATACCGAAATGGAAATGGTGGATTATCTCAACAGTCTAAAGAAATGCATAAGAGTACGGTGAAGCAGATTCAAAGAAAATATTATGGAAGATTGACTACAAGTGAAAAGATAAAAGCGAATCTTTATAAATTGCTATCGAGTACGAAAATACTCAATGTCATATCAAAGCCATATAATGTGATAGATGCACTTAGGAATGGAAATAAAGGATAATAAAACATGAAAAAGTTATTACAAACCTTACAAAAGGTAATCTATATCTTAGACCGCAAACAAAAAGCAGTAGCCATATTAGTGCTAGTATTATCTGTTTTGGGGTCGGTTCTAGAAATGTTAGGAGTTTCTTCAATTGTACCACTAGTTACGGTGATCTTAGACCCAGATGCAGTGCAAAATAATGCAATTGTGCAAAGTATCGTATTCTTACAAGAACGAACTTACCAAGAGCTTGTATTAGTCATCGGTGGGGGCGTAGTCTTACTCTATATGATTAAGAATATCTATTTTATCGTGTTATCTTATGTGCGGGTAAAATTCACTTGTAAAATCAAACGGGAATTATCCATCCGCATGATGAATGTGTACATGCAAAGAGGGTATCAGTTCTTTCTCGGGAGAAATTATGGGCAATTAACACGAGGAATTGATGGTGATGCGAGCTCGTTACAGACGTTCCTAAGCTCTGCATTAAAATTTGCCATGGAAATCTTAAGTGCATTATTAATCTTTCTTTATATGTGTTATTCTGATTGGCAAATGGCATTAGCTATGATTGTACTATCAGCAGTTTGTTTAGTAATTATTAATACATTCTTTCGTAAGAGAATGTATCAAGTTGGCATTGAGCAGAGGAAGTATGGAAGTAAAAGCAATCAAGCATTATTACAGGCACTGCAAGGCATCAAAGAAGTACTAATTATGCAGAAGCAAAAGCACTTTGTAAAGCGATATGAAGATGCTCAAGTTCAATTGCAATTACAGACAGTGAAACAAACAGTAGGTGGAGAAAGTCCTGCCTATGTGGTAGAGGGAATCTGTGTATCAGGGTTAATGGTCATTGTATGTTTAAGAGTGGTTACTATGGATAATCCTATAGAATTAATGGCTACTCTGTCAGGTTTTGTAATGGGTGCCTTTCGCGTACTACCATCCCTAGGGAAAATAGCTAGCTTATTAAACATTCTTACAAATTCCATTGCCAGCGTAGATGCTTATTATGAGAAAGTAAAAGAAGTAGAACAATATCAGAACGAAATAGCCAATGAAGATACTCATCTATTAGAAGGAATGGATACCACAAAAGGTACTATATCAGTAGAAAATATTACTTTCTCATATGAGAATACAGATACGCCAGTTTTGTGTAATGCATCACTTACTGTGGAAGTGGGACAAGCGGTGGGGATTATTGGGGAGTCAGGTTCAGGGAAATCAACACTTGCGGATATTATGCTAGGTTTATTAAAGCCACAAGAAGGGGAAGTATTATTTAATCATGTTAATATTCACCAGATGCCATTTGAGTGGTCTAGATTAGTGGGTTATGTACCACAATCCGTATACTTGATTGATGATTCCATTGCCAATAATATTGCATTTGGTGAAAATGGTGTAGATCAAGAACGCTTAGAAGAGGCGATTCAGAAGGCAAAATTAAAAGAATTTGTGGATTCTTTGCCAAAGGGGACGGATACCATTGTAGGGGATCGCGGTGTACGGCTGTCAGGAGGACAACGTCAAAGAATTGCTATTGCAAGAGCTTTGTACCGAGAACCGAAGATTTTGATCTTAGACGAAGCTACTTCTGCACTTGATAATGACACAGAACAAGCAATTATGGAAGCGATCGATTCCTTGCAAGGTGAGGTAACCCTTCTGATTATTGCTCATCGCTTAACAACCATTAAAAAGTGTGATATAATATGCGAAGTTGTGGATCATGAGATTGTGCATAGGAATAAAGAAGAGGTGGTATAGAGTTATGTCGTTAGACAAAAAAATAATGCCAGTCAAAGAACTTTTTATGGGTATTTTAGTTAGTGTATATCGTAAAAAACTTCTGTACTTTTTGTCCACCCAAATAAATGGTACACAGACTGAAATAAGACGTGTCTTGCATGGTTTTAATGAGCAGCATATGCCAGTGTCAGAAAAACAATTATGGAGATTATGTTTTTCTATTCCGGAGAGAAGGATACGAAACAAATTATATGAATATTTTATAGAGTGTGATATTGATAAAAAAGCTGAGAAATCTTACGAAATAAGAGATGATATTAGTAGTAGTTTGATGCAATGTTCGCAAGAATTTATTCATTTAGTAGAACGTATTTTTAATTTGAGAGGCAATTTTAATAGTGCATATGAAATGAGAATGTTAGCAAATGAAAGATTGATTCGTAAATATGATAATGTGAAGAAAGTTCCAGACCGATATTTTATGGAAATGTTTTGGGCTCTCAACTGTGAATCTTGCATAGAAAAACAAAAAGTACTATGCTCTAATATGATAAGAATTTTTCATAGAGAAGATTATATTCCTACAGCTGTTATGAATTATTTATATATGACAGGCAGGATTCATAAGCATAGAATAGAATTAATCCAATCAAATAATCTGGAATTCTATAAGATGATTGTAAATAAAAAAATTGCTATTGTAGGACCTGCAAGTGGTCATATAGCATTAGAGGAATTACGAAAAGAATTTGATATAATAGTGACTATGAATTATAAAGGTGATTGGTCGTCGTCGCCTGATATAGTTTATTATCCACAAGATGTGGTTAACCAGATTATGATGGAGAATAATGGAGTTTGTCATGCTGAACGGTTGTTCGAATCTTATTTTTCAGTTTTTGATAGTGCACAGTTAAGTAATGACCAATTAAAACTCGTTAAAGCTGGTAGAGCAAGGAAAGAATGGCGTAATGGTATGAATTTGTTTGCCAACGGATATGCTAGCATGATTCCATTTATAGTTTTTGATATTATGTGTTTTGAACCAAAAAATATCAAGGTATTTAATACAAACTTTTATCTATCAAAACAAAAATATCAGATGAAGTATTTAGGTGCGGTAGCAGATCAGAATAACAAGATGGAAGGTAGTAAATTTTATGTAGGAGCATCTGGACATAATTTTTATGAACAATTTCAACTTACAAAAGACTTATTCAATCATAATTGTGTAGAATTCGATGAAATGGGCTTAGAAGCTATAGAGGTTGAATTAGAGGACTATTGTAATGTATTAATGAGTGTTGGTGGAATATAAGAGAATTATTTGTGATTTAGAAAGGGATGGGTCATATAATACATGAATCAATCATTGAAACAAGAATCAAAAGAATACATTAGATTATTGCTTAAAACATTAGAAAATACTATTGCACAAGCAGAAGCAATATTATCCTACGAAAGTGCCATAGAATATATCTACCATACTATGTTAAGTGCCCAAAAGAATCACAAGACCATCTTCTTCATTGGCAACGGTGGAAGTGCAGGGATTGCAGTACACTTTGCAGCAGATTATCAGAATGCGGGTCGTATGAAGACGCAGACCTTTTATGATCCAGCACTGATTACCTGTATGGCCAATGACTATGGATACGAGCAAGTGTTTGCAAAGCCTTTGGAACTTCATGGAGAAGAAGGGGATGTATTAATTGCAATTAGCAGTAGTGGCAATTCCCCTAATATTATAAATGGTGCGGCAGTAGCTCGTGAAAAAGGAATGAACATCATTACCATGACAGGGTTTAAGGAAGAAAATCAATTAAAGCAGCTAGGAGATCTTAATGTGTACGTACCTATTTGTGAATATGGAATTGTAGAATCCATTCACAACTTAATGTTACAACAAGTGATTGATCTGATTACGAAAGAGTAGATATGAAGCAGAAAGTAATCTTCTTAGACCGAGACGGGGTCTTAACGAAAGAGAAAAGTTATGTGTGCAAGAGAGAGGAATTGGAAATCTTACCCTATGCCAAGGAAGCAGTAAGAATCCTCAAAGCATTAGGTTATTATGTTATTGTGATTACCAATCAATCAGCGGTGGCAAGAGGAATCCTATTAGAAGAAGAACTCCTCGTTATGAATCGAATGTTAGAAGACGAGTTGGCAGTAGACCATGTGTATTATTGCCCACACCTTCCTCCAGTAGAGGGAGAGGAACAGTCGCCCTATAGAATTCTATGTACTTGTAGAAAGCCAAACACAGGAATGTTAGAACAAGCATTTCATGACTATCCATTAACCAAAGAGGGTTCCTATTTTGTAGGGGATCGAGGCTCTGATTTGTTGGCAGGACAAGGCTTTGGAGTGAGCACAGTGTTAGTTAATTCAGGATATGGTACAAAGTCGTTAGAAGTAGACATTCAGCCAGACGCTATATTTGAAACAGTTTTAGAATTCGCCAGAGAGTTAGAGAAGGATAATAAGCATGCCATTTAAACAATTTGACCGAAGTAAGATTCAATTAAAACCACTTTCCCAGAGAGTCCACGATGTTCACATGGAACAGATGAACTACGAAGGGAAAGTACTAGATACCTGCAATCCCACTTATGGCATATTGGGAGAACGGATGAGACAAGCTAGCAATAAAAAGTCTACCATTCTAATGATGTATGGTGCCCATGTGATTCGCACAGGAAATGCACCTTACATGATTCAGTTAATGCAAGAGGGATTGATTACTCATTTTGCAACCAACGGCGCAGGAGCCATTCATGACTTTGAATTATCTATGATTGGAGCCACCTGTGAAAGTGTTGCAAAGTATATCTCAAAGGGACAATTTGGTCTATGGGAAGAGACGACAAGGTTTAACGATGCTATGAATCAAGGAGTAGAAGATGGACTTGGATTCGGAGAGGCCATTGGCCGATATATCTGGGAAAATGAATTCCCTAATCGAGAATCTAGCGTGTTAGCCATGGCGTATCATTTACAAGTGCCTGCAACGGTTCATATTGGAATTGGTAATGACATTGTTCATGAATATGAGAACTTTAATCCTGCTCTAGCGGGAACAGGTTCCTACCGAGATTTTCTGATTTATACAGAATCTATTACAAGATTAGAGGGCGGTGTGTTCCTCAATGTGGGTTCAGCCGTAACAGGACCAGAAGTTTATTTAAAAGCATTGGCAATGGCAAGGAATGTGGCCAATCAAGAAGGAAAACAAATCTGTAACTTCACCACTGCCGTATTCGATATGCAGAAGATTGGAACAAGTGACTTTAGCAAAGAGGCAGATAAAAGCAACCCTAGTTATTATTTTCGACCATGGAAAACCATCTTGACTCGAACCGTAGCAGATGGTGGTGAAAGTTATTATATAGAAGGTAGTCATGATGTAACAATTCCTACCTTATATGAGGAATTATTAGGAAAGAAGTGAGGCGTTAGAGAATGATTCAGGAAAAGATTATACAGGCAGATGCATTTCGTCCAATTCGAGAAAGGTGCACGAAGGAACAGAAGAAGATTGTTATGTGTCATGGAGTCTATGACCTATTACATTATGGACATCTAGAACATTTGAGAGAGGCAAAAGCCCAAGGGGACGTACTAGTCGTATCTGTTACGGCGGCTCCCTATGTGAACAAGGGACCAGATCGCCCTTATTATAGCGATGAACAGCGAACGGAGTTCTTAGCGAACCTAGCACTAGTTGATTATGTAGTACTAAGTGAAGAAGGAACGGCTAAGACTAATATTGCTAGTGTTCAACCTAATATCTTTGTAAAAGGACAAGAATTCCAAAGTGGTGATGATGGTATTACGGGGAATGTGGCAGCAGAAATTGCGTTAGTGGAACAATATGGGGGTAAAGTATATTATACCCAAGGTGAAGTTCATAGCTCTAGTAAACTGTTGAATAATTATTTTAATGCATTGCCAAAGGAAGTTATGGCTGTTGCCAAAGAATTAACTAATGAATATGGAGAAGGGTTAATCGAGCAAGTCATAGACTATGTAGATGGATTTAACAAGCTTAAGGTATTGGTAGTAGGGGATATTATTATAGATGAGTACGTCTTCTGTAAAGCCCAAGGATTGACCAATAAAGATGCTGCTATTTCTACGCGATATGAAAATGAAGAACGATATTTAGGCGGAGCACTAGCAATTGCTAGGCATCTGTCTAGCTTTGCTTCCAAGGTAGATTACGTAGGACTGATGGGAACAGATGAAGGGGAACAACTAGCGTACATTCGAGAGCATTTAGATGATAACATAGGATTTCACATTGCTCAAACTGAGAACTTTGTAACACCGGTGAAACGCAGATACTTAAAGCATCATACCCAAAGAGATGAGTATGATAAATTATTCTCCATTAACAATCTCCTATGGGATGGAACGCCAGTAGATTATAGTCAATTCTATGAGCAACTAGAAGAGCAGTTAGAAGCATACGATCTAGTGGTATTATGTGATTATGGTCATGGAGCTATTACAGAAGAAGCCCAAGCCATTATTGAGAAGAAGAGCAAGTTCCTAGCAGTGAATTGCCAGACCAATTCTGCTAATTATGGAATGAATTATATTACGAAATATCATCGAGCAGACACTTTCGCTTTAGATGAAAAGGAATTACGACTAGCCTATGCCCAGCAACAAGAAGAACTAGTTACGAAATTACAACATCTTACCAAGGCATTAGGTGCAAGCTGTGGATGGTTAACCATAGGCGCAGAAGGGGCAATTGGAATAGAAGCTTCCGGTAACTTGGCAAAAAGTCCTGCTTTAACATTAGAAGTGAAGGATACGGTAGGAGCAGGAGATGCATTTTACGCAATGGCAGTCTTATGTGCTATTACAAAAGTTCCGTTAGATATTGCCACCTTACTTAGTAATGCATCCGGAGCTATTAAGACCCACATGATTGGGAATTCGTCAGCTATTGGTAAGACACAGTTGTTGAAGTTTGT
>JAWXVE010000101.1:0-4575 GCA_044425575.1 Eubacteriales bacterium
CAGCGGTTGTGCTGTTGTGTTGTGTTCCATTGATTCCAATTTCTATTATATTGGTACAAAAAGTTGCGAAGAAATTGTTACATAAATACTGGGGCGAATATACACAATTAGGAGATAGTTTCTTGGAGAATCTACAGGGTCTTAGCACTCTTAAGATATATCAAGCAGATGAGTATAAGCATCAAGAGATGAATCAGCAAGCGGAACGATTTCGTAAGATAACGATGCGTGTGCTTACGATGCAGTTGAATTCTATCTCAGTTATGGATATTATCGCCTATGGTGGAACTGCATTGGGCGTTACTTGTTCTGTACTAGCATATGGAAATGATGCAATAACATTTGCGGAGGCGATTGTGATTATATTATTATGTTCAGATTTCTTTTTACCAATGCGTTTGCTAGGAAGTTTCTTCCACATAGCAATGAATGGTATGGCTGCAAGCAAGAAAATGTTTACTTTGCTTGAACTAGAAGTGGAAGAAGAGAAGAAGGAGTTCATAGAAGATACAGATATTGTTATGCGTAATTTGGGATTTCAGTATGAGGATGGAGAGGTGGTCCTGTCTGGAATCGATATGGATATCGCACAGAATTCTATGATTTCTATTGTAGGAGAAAGTGGCTGTGGTAAATCCACAATGGCAGGAATTATTGCAGGTGTTCTAAGAGGCTATACTGGATATGCAAAGATAGGTGGAAAAGAAGTAGCGGCTATTAATCAAGAGAATCTATTAGAAAATATTACGGTAATTGGATTGGGTAGTTATATCTTCAAGGGAAGTGTGAGAGAGAACTTGTTAATGGGAAATCCAGATGCTAGTGATGCGAGGCTATGGCAAGGATTAGAGCAAGTAAACTTGAAACAATTCATCCAAGAACAAGAGGGACTTGATACCATGCTCATGGAACGCGGGGAGAATCTTTCTGGTGGACAATGTCAGCGACTTGCACTAGCGCGAGCGCTACTTCATGACAGTCGTATCTATATTTTTGATGAATCTACAAGTAATATTGATGTGGAAAGTGAAAATGAGATTATGGAGTTGATTCAAGAATTAAGACATAGTAAAACGATTATTTTGATTTCTCATAGATTGGCGAATGTGGTAACATCCGATACAATCTACGTATTAGCGAATGGCGAATTAAAAGAGCAAGGAACACATGCAGACTTATTAGCGTCTGATGGAACGTATGCTACGCTCTGGAATGCGCAGATGGAATTGGAACTTGTACGAGAAGGAGGCGCCTATGAATCGCAAATATAAAAATAACGAATCTAGTCGTAAATTAAATCAACAGTCAAGTCATAACAGATCCACGCTGCAAGTGCTAACAAAATTATTGGTGTTAGTGAAACCGTTAATGGGGTATATGTGTATTGCCATCATAACGGGAGTGTTGGGATTCTTGTGTGCTAGTTTTATTACCATAGGCGGAGGATATGCATTGCTTCATGTTATGGGATATTATCCATCTATTTCTTTGCAAGTGATATTCATTAGTATCGGAGTGTTCGCTGTGTTACGAGGAGTGCTGCACTATATAGAACATGCGTGCAATCACTATATTGCCTTTAAATTATTGGCACTTATTCGAGACAAAGTATTTGCTTCTCTTCGAAGGTTAGCACCAGCAAAGTTGGAAGGTGCTGACAAGGGGAATTTAATTGCGCTAGTTACAAGTGATATCGAATTGTTGGAAATATTTTTCGCCCACACCATATCACCAATAGGAATTGCGCTGATTATGGTTGTAATTATGTGCGGACTTATCGGAAGTTTTAGTGCTATACTAGGTGGCATTGCTGCACTTGCATATCTAGTAGTTGGAGTTGTAATTCCTGTAGTGGCATCTAAGAAGACGAAGGAAATCGGAGAAGCACAACGTGCGGAATTCGGGGAAATGAATACCTATTATTTAGATAGCATTAGAGGGATGAAAGAAATAAAACAATTTCATTATGGCGAAAAACGTATCACTGAAATTGAAAATAGAACAAAGCAAATGGAAGTGACATCGAGCAAGATGAAGAGTTATATGGGGATTACGACTGGTATGATTCATACATGTGTGTTAGGGTTCTCGGCAATAATCTTCTGTGTTGCATCTATATTATATACCAATGGTGTAATAGAATTCGATGGTGTGATTTTGCCCACCATTATTCTGTTCTCAAGCTTTGGACCAGTGATCGCATTGGCGAATCTAGGAACGGGACTTGCACAGACCATTGCGTGTGGAAATAGAATTCTTGACATTCTAGAAGAAGAACCAATGGTTACAGAAGTAATCAGTGGAAAAGAAGGTGAAGTGGAGCCAATTGTATTTGACAAAGTTGATTTTACTTATGATGTACAAGATGGGATTCAACAGGATAGTGAAAATAGAGCATACATATTAGAGCAAATGTCTATGCATATAGAACCAGGGAAGATTACAGGTATTATGGGTCGTTCAGGCAGTGGAAAGTCTACAGCGTTGAAACTCATCATGCGATTTTGGGATGTAAATGCAGGGACAGTCTTACTCGGGGGACAGGATATTAAGGATATTAGAACAGGATATTTGCGTCAGAATCAGAGTTTTGTGACACAGGAAACCCATCTATTTCATGAATCAATCGAGGCAAATGTAAAGATAGGAAAGCTGGACGCTTCCAAAGAAGAAGTGGTGGAAGCATGCAAGAAAGCCTCTATTCATGAATTCATTATGTCATTACCGAATCAGTACGAAACACAAGTAGGCGAATTAGGAGACACCTTATCAGGCGGAGAACGCCAGAGAATTGGATTGGCGCGAGCATTTCTGCATAACGGAAAATGTATGTTGCTAGATGAGCCAACGAGTAATCTAGATAGTCTGAATGAAGCGGTGATATTAAAAGCATTGCAAGAGGATGGAGAGCGGACCACAATCCTAGTTTCCCATAGAAAGTCAACTATGACAGTTGCAGATCAAGTAATTGAAATGTCAGGAAAGCGAGTGAGCTAATGAAAGGTAGAAAAGATGAATATTAAGAAGATAATGTATATTGTATTGGGAATGATTGGATTAGGTTTAGGAGCATTGGGGGCAGCATTGCCATTGATACCTGCATTTCCGTTCCTACTATTAGCAGCATTTAGTTTTGGGAAAAGTAGTGAAAAATTGGATAATTGGTTCAAAGGTACCAAACTATATAAGAATAATTTAGAGTCCTTTGTCAAAGGACAAGGCATGACCAAGAAGGCAAAGATAAAAGTTATAACATTGGTTACAGCCCTTATGAGTTTCGGCTTTTGTATGATGAGTGAGGTCCCAATTGGAAGAGCAGTACTCGCTGTGGTGTGGGTATTCCATATGTGGTATTTTATCAAGCGAGTAAAGACAGCAGAAGAAGTTGCAAGTGAAGCGTAAAGGTGATAGGGAACAAGTGAATTCTATTGAATTACTAAAGGATGTGAACGATGGGGAATTAAATGCATTAAAAACACGTTATTCTACAAAAGAATTCGACGAAGAATGTGGTCTTCGTGAAAAAGGATTTACCAAAATCAAGACTTACTAAAGAAGCAATTATCGAAAGGATATAATTATGCATTATACAGGTCAAGTATACCGACACCCAATAGAGGGATATACACCGCTGTTAGAGATAACAGCAGGGTGTTCCCATAATAAATGCTCTTTTTGCACGATGTATAGAGAGACTCCATTTAAGGTTTCGCCACTGAAAGATGTGGAAGAAGATTTAATAGAGATGAAGAAACTGAATAATGATATTAGAAGGATTTTTTTGGTGAATGGAGAGCCGTTTATTTTGTCCACTGAAAAATTAATTGTAATTGGAGCGTTAATTAATAAGTATTTTCCAAATATAGAAACGATTACTTGCTATGCGTCTATCAAAAGCCTAAAAAATAAGTCGATAGAGGATTTGAAAAAATTAAAAGCCTTAGGGTTTGATGAACTGCATGTTGGATTGGAGTCTGCATTTGATCCAGCGCTTGCGCAAATGAACAAAGGATTTACATCCGAAGAAGCGTATCAATGTCTTGAGAAAGTGAAAGAAGCTGGCATGAGATGGGACGCAATTATCATGACAGGCGTAGCAGGAAAAGGAAATGGAACAATTCATATTGAGCAAACAGCAAAATTGCTGAATAAATTCCCACCATATTTGCTTTCTATGATGACAACATCCGTTTCTGATGGAACACCTCTTGAAGCAATGCGTGATAATGGAGAGTTTGTAGAGTGCACTGAACTTGAGAAAATAGAAGAAGAAATTTTACTTTTAAAGTTAATTGATTTTGATGATTGTTATTTTTTTGGTGGTCATAATTATAATTTAATCCCAATTAATGCGCCTCTTAGTAGGAAAAGCGAGATAATAAAAGCATTTGAAGATAAAATAGATGAAATACCAGAACACATTTTGAATGGAGTAAAAAAGAGGGCGAATATATGATGACAATATTATTAACTGGAGCAACAGATGGAATAGGACTAGAAACTGCAAAACGTTTTGCAGTGGATGGGTATCATTTGTTAATACATGGTAGAAATGCAGAAAAGCTTGCCCATGTG
>JAWXVE010000102.1:0-4562 GCA_044425575.1 Eubacteriales bacterium
TAGGCACTATCGAACGAGCATTGCAGATATATGAGAAATTAGGACTTGTTGAAATTCTTGAAGATAGCACAGTTTACATGAGTAACATCGAGCTTTTTATTGGAAAATCTTCCACAGAGAGAGAAAGAGATAGAAATATATTAAAACCGTAGTAAATGGCATAGAAAAGGCAAATTCTAAGAATGGATATAATATAGTTTAGTATTATTATGAGTAGTTTGTTGGAACATAAAAAATAAGATTTTCACAAGATTATATTAGCTTGGCTGAAAAGGTGGTGTTAGAAATGATTATTCAACCAATCAAAAACAAGGAAATAATGTTGCTTACAGAGTTTATTATGAAGCGATATTTCAAAGAGATACAAGCACTTTAGCACCAAGAACGATTATTCAAGAGCCTGCAATTTGGATATATGTTGTTTGCTACTGGCACATCTTGGAGGGGGCTCTCCGGATATGAAGAACTTATGATTGATAAAGAAAACTCCCTTGCTTTGGCAGGCAGAGAGTTAGATTGTGATTTGATTTCTTCAGTTTCAAGAAAGAGTTTTATTGCTCTGACTGCTTGCGTTGTTTTCAATATTGCATTGATGTATAAACTACCAATTAACAATGATTTTTACTATACAGTACTTAAATTTTTCCCGTATGCAATGGGTAATTCAAATGAGATGCTTATGCAACTTTCATTTAATATAGGTGGCTGTTCTTGCAATGGGTATAGAATTTAGTAAAATCCCTTGACATAAGAGTTAGCCTATGCTAATCTAGTAATTAGTTAGCAAGAGCTAACTGTCGGATGAATGAATAAAGAGAGGATAAGGATTGGAATATGAGTATCACAATAGTAGGTGGAAACGATTGTATGGTAACGAAGTACAAAGATTTGTGCAAGCAATATAGTTGTAAGGCAAAGGTATACACACAACCTTCTAGCCAGATGAGAAAGCAAATCGGTGGAACAGATTTATTGATTTTCTTTACCAATACGGTATCGCATAAGATGGTAAAGGCAGCACTAGCGGCAACTAGTGGGAAATGTCCTAACATTGTGCGTTGTCATTCAAGTTCTATGTCCGCATTAAAGGACATATTAGAAGAGCATGCGTGCTAGTATTAGGATAGAAACATAAGGTTAACAGTAGAAAGGAAGAAAGAACATGGCAAAAGTAGCAGTAGTATATTGGAGCGGAACAGGAAATACAGCTAAAATGACAGAACTAGTAGCAGAGGGCGCTACTCAAAAAGGAGCAGACGTAACTATTTTTACAAGTGCTGATTTTACAAAAGATATGGTAGCAGACTATGATGGAATCGCATTTGGTTGTCCATCTATGGGAGCAGAAGTATTAGAAGAAAGCGAATTTCAACCAATGTGGGATGATGTGAAAGATAGCCTTTCTGGTAAGAAGGTAGTCTTATACGGATCTTACGGCTGGGGAGATGGCGAATGGATGAGAAACTGGGAAGACGAAGCAGGTAGTGTTGTAGTAGAAACTTATACTTGCAATGGAGAACCAAGCGGAGATGGAGAAGATGCTTGTAAGGAACTTGGTGCAAATTTAGCATAACTCCCATAAAGATTATTTTTTATTATTTTTTTACCAGAAGCATAGACAATACTGAATAAGAAGTAGTATAATAACTAATTATAACAAAACGAATTGGAGGTAATGAATATGTTTGATTTATTTGGTAAAGAAAAGATAGGATTTTTTGTTGGTGGTATTGTGGTTGGTGTAGCAGGTGCACAACTAGCTAAGACGAAGAAGGTAAGAAGGTGTGTAGTTAAGGGATTAGCACAAGGATATATGGCTAAGGATTCTATTATGGAAGAAGTTACGAATATTAAAGAAGAAGCAGAAGATATTTGTAATGAAGCGAAAGCACAAGCAAAAAGTGCATGCAATTGTGAATGTGATTGCGAAGTAGAGTGCGAATGCTAGAACACATAGTAGATTAGCGAATGGAAAAGGAGAAGCATATGAAATATCAAATAGTATGTGATCATTCTTCTCGCCTTAGACTAAGGTTTGGTAAATATGTATTTACTAAGGAGCAGTGTTTCGGTATATCCGACCTGCTCCTTTCTTTGGATGGTGTAGAATGTGTAGAAGCCAATCATGTAAATGGTTCGGTGTTAATTGAGTACCAAGGAGAAGGCGTAAGAGAAGAAATCACTACCATGATGACGAAGATGGTAGTAGAAGATATTAAGGAAGTAGCTCTTACTGAAGAACAGAAAGCTCATGAACTAGAGAAAACATTTAAGAATAAGATTATATGGCATTGTACCAAGCACTTTTTACGTGGTTTGCTTATGCCAGCTAATTTTCATCGTTACTTTGTCTGTTATCGGTCCATTTCTTTCCTAAGAATGGGGTTGCGTGCCTTGCGACGAGGCAGACTTAGCGTAGAAGTGCTAGATGCTACAGCAGTAGGAGTATCTCTTTATGGAAAATCATATAAGACTGCTTCTTCCACGATGTTCTTACTACAATTATCAGAATTGTTATTAGAATATTCCAATCTACGTGCGAAGAATGCGCTTGCCCAGAGCTTATCGATTACAGTTGATAAAGTATGGCTTGTACAAGGAGATAGTGAAGTAGAGATTAAAATGGCAGATCTTGTTGTGGGAGATGTGATTAAAGTACGAACAGGTAGTATGATGCCAATTGATGGTACCATTGTAGGTGGAGATGCTTTAATGAATGAGGCAACCATGACAGGGGAACCACTTCCAGTTCACAAGACAGTAGATGGTACTGTATTTGCTGGAACAGTAGTAGAAGATGGTGAGATTACAGTACGTGTGAATAATCTGAACAATGAATCAAGAATCGCCAAGATTCTTGAGTTAATTGATAACGGAGAGCAGGCAAAGGCTCAGATGCAAGGCAAGGCTGAGCGTATTGCAGATGGTATTGTACCAATTAGTCTAGGATTGTTCCTTGGAACATGGCTATTCACCCGTAATTTTGCCAGAGCGGCTTCGGTGCTTATGGTAGATTTCTCATGTGCCATTAAGTTGACAACACCGATTACCATTATATCGGCACTGAAAGAATGTGTGAATCATGAAGTGCTAGTAAAGGGCGGTAAGTATCTAGAGGTTCTATCTCAAGTTGATACGGTGGTATTTGATAAGACAGGAACTTTAACCAATGCTGTACCTAAAGTATCCAAAGTAATTGTAATGAAAGATGGTTATACAGAAGATAAGGTCCTTCGTATTGCAGCATGTATGGAAGAACATTTTCCTCATAGCGTAGCATCAGCTATTGTGGAAACAGCTAAGAGTAGAGAACTTGTACATCCAGAAGACCATGGTAAAGTAGAATATATTGTGGCACATGGTATTGCAAGTAGTTATAAGGGGCAGCGTTCTATTATTGGAAGCAAGCACTTTATCTTTGAAGATGAACAGATCCCATATCCTAAAGAAAAGGAAGTGTGGATGAATGAAGAAATTGGCAGCGATAGTGCAGTATATCTAGCTTTAGACAATGAATTAATTGGAGTTGTCTGTGTCAATGATCCGCCAAGAGAAGATGCCAAGGAAGCCATTTCCCTTCTTCGTAAGGAAGGAATTAAAGATGTGATTATGATCACCGGTGACAGTGAAGGAAATGCGAGACATACTAGTGAATTACTTGGAATTGACCATTATTATGCGGCAGTTTTACCAGATGGTAAGGCAGAATTAATTGAGCAATTAAAGGCGGAAGGGAAAACGGTTCTCATGGTAGGAGACGGCATTAATGACGCTCCTGCACTTAGTCGAGCAGATGTTTCTCTCACTATGAATGGATCCTCTGATATTGCTAGAGAAGTGGCAGATATTGCAGTGTTATCAGATGATTTAACGAAGATTGCATGGTCTAGAAGATTAGCAACTGGATTAATGACGAAGACCCAGAATCAGTATGGAATGATTGCAACCTTTAATACTTCGTTAATCTTATTAGGCTTAGCAGGAATCCTACCAGCTAATTATTCGGCTTGGCTACACAATGCATCTACATTTGTATTATCTGGAGCGGCAACAAGACCGATTTTACCAAGTAGTAAAGATGCACAATAAGAGGGAATAGAATAAGTTGGAATATGCGAAGAAAGGCATGGTTCTTATGAAGTTAATTCATTGTGCAGACTTGCACTTAGATTCCAAGATGGAGACTACATTATCCAAAGAGCAGGCAAAGGAACGAAGATACGAGATTCTTGCGACCTTTGAAGATATGGTGGCATATGCCAGACAACATGAAGTGGAATTCATTATGATTGCAGGCGATTTGTTTGATACACGGCAGAATCAGCAAAAGACCATTAAGAATCGTGTGTTGGATACGATTATTCAGGCCAGTGAAATCACATTTCTTTATCTACAAGGGAATCATGATAAGGATAATTTTTTTCAGACTTTAGAGCAGCTTCCCAGTAATTTCAAGTTGTTTTCCCATGAGTGGACTACGTATACATTTGGCAAAGTAGCTATTACAAGTATTGTATTTACCAAAGAGAACCAAGATACTTATCTCGATGCTTTGACACTAG
>JAWXVE010000103.1:0-4502 GCA_044425575.1 Eubacteriales bacterium
GGTCTCCTTGAAACGATAGTTCCAACAGGTGCTGGTTCTGAGCCGATACATTGAAAATGTACGAATCGATTGAATCATGTTACCCTAGTTTCTAGGAGGTATTACAATGAATACAAAAGAGCAATTAGAAATTGCTAGCATGAAACTAGCCATCATTCAACCAGCATTTAATGAAACATATCCGGATGCTTCTAAAAGTGCGTATTTCAATTTGAAAATTTTCGTGTACGAAAATTAATATCCATTAATGCACTTAATTTTTACATCACTCTCTGTATGACATTTTTAGCAACTATATCTGAAAAAGTGGATACGCACAAACTGAAAACTTCAATTATTCAATCCGCAAACCCCATAAAAGAAAAAGTCTTTTTTCATTATTACCGTTTAGCAAAAGGAATTGCTAGAATACTATCTTACGCAAGAGAAGGGGTTCGATCTTGGTTTCCAACACAGCGACCAATGTATCAGCAACTTTCCATTCCATTTCTTGAATAATAGAAATATTTAATATGGTTTTATTCTTCTCTGTTCTAGCAGGGATTGTTTAGTTACGATTTCTTTCCTAATAAGATTGTATAATTCATTAAACGCAAGAAAAAAATGATTGCTATACAAATTTTTATTTTTTTCTTGCAATTTACGGAAACTCAAGGAATTATTGCATTAATTTATATGGTAAATCATGGTATAATGTGTGTAATGTTAGCGAAAAAGGAGATTGGAAGCAGATGAGTCGTCATAATCATACTATTGCACTATATGAAATTCTACATTGTTATACGGATTCGAATCATCACCTGTCCATGCAAGGACTCTTAGCTCATATGAGTGAGCGGGGATTAGAATGTAGTGATGAAACAGCTATTAAGTATATGAAGCAATTAAGAGATGAATTGGGGCTTGATCTAGTTATGGGGCGTGGTAGACAAGCGAAGTATTATATAGAGGAGCGCAATATAACGAAAGAAGAAGTTACCTTATTAATTGATGCTGTAAATGCTTCTAATTTCATTGAAAAGGGACTTACAAAACAGTTAAATGATAAATTAAAGGAATTACGTAGTTGTCATGAGGCCAAGGAAATGGAACGGAATGTCTTAGGAGTTACCATTGCAAAGGCAGAAAATAAGAAAATCTTATATCTAGTAAATACCATTCAAGATGCACTAAGACAGCAAGTACAAATTGAATTTCAGTATTTAAGATGGAATAAAGAGAAGCAGTTGGTACCGACACAGGTTAAGAAATATGCCATGAACCCATGGGGTCTTATTTGGGCAAATGAGCGCTATTATTTGTATGGATATGATGTGGAAGAACGTGATGGTACGTTACATGAGAGATGTTATCGAGTAGATAAGTTGCAGGAGATTACCCTAACGGATAGGAAACGAATGGGAGAGGAGCTATTTGCACGATTTGATGTTGGAACGTATGTATCCCGCAGAATTGGTATGTTTGGTGGGAAAGAGCACGCAATCACCATTCGAGTAGATGAGAAGCTAGTGGGAGCGTTCCTTGATCAATTTGGCAAAGACATTGTCATCAAGCAGGATATCAACCAGAAGGATGCCAACCAAGAAGATACCACCCAAGAGAACCGAGAGAAAGTCACTATTGTGTTTCGTGCAGCAGTTACGAACTTATTACTTGGATGGCTTCTGGGATTGGGAAGTGTGGAGATTCTAAAACCAGTAAAGGTGCAAAAGCAAATGAAAAAATTGTTGGAGAAGAATTTGGAGTATTATTTAGGGGAGCTGGGCGGATGTGAAGAAAGTAATTCCAACAATAACTAGGAGAACACAGAAACCAACGAATAATAGCCATAAGAAAGGTGGGAATGATTATGAAATTAGAGATTGTATTTTCAAGAGAGAAGATGGTAGAGAATAACATTATGGAGAGTGTCTTATTGAATAATGTAAAATCATGCTCCGAAAAAAAGGATTGCGTTACACCATAGATGACATGACAGTGGTTTTGTATGATCAAGGTTCAGAGAATGATTTAGCAAGTCTTATGATTATAGCAGGACAATTATTAGACGTTGAGTGGATAGACAATTTGATTCTTAGTTGTAAATTTTTTAAAGAAGATGATGAAGAATACTTTGAGAATTGGAAAAAAGAATTTGCAGATACACGAAAGAGAAGTGCAGCAAGAAAAGAAAGATTACAAATGGATAAAGCAGAGGCATTAAATCTTGGAGAGACACATATTCTGACACCATCTGATTTCTGTCATTTATATAAAAATATTGATGATATAACAGAGTTGCACAATAAGAATTTGCACGAAAAGAGAGACACCTAAAGGTAACTAACATTTGCGAAATCATCCGCTTTAATTTACAGTGTCATTCATACGTCAATTGCTAATAATTTAAAACCTGCGAATGATCTCCCATATATTTTTGAGCAAATCCAAGAAAATCCGAATGTGGATATTGCAACTTTATGTAGTTGCATTTGAGTGTTGTTTTTGTGTATAATTGATACATACACCACAAGGAGGAACACCATGACATATCTAATTGATTTTGAAAATGTAGGAAATAGTGGATTTGAAGGAGTTGAGAAACTAGAGGCAAATGATAGAATCATCATCTTTTACTCAGAGAAGTCCCAAAGTCTAGCAATGGCTACTCATTGTAGACTAGAGGGTAGCAAGGCAACCAAAGAATATATATGCGTCAAAGTGGGTGGAAAGAATGCCTTAGACTTTCAATTGGCCACGTATCTTGGTCATTTAATCGCTACACAAGGGGAAGAAAGTTATGTGATTGTAAGTAAGGACCAAGGGTACGATTTTGTCTGTAACTTCTGGAAAGGGCGTGACAAGAAGATTACTAGATGTACGAACTTGAATCATGAGGACTACAAAGATGTAGAGAATAAATTAGTGGAAATTTTAACCGAAGATAAGGACAAGGTAAAAAAGATTGCAGACCTTATTGATAATTATAAGACCAAGCAAGGAATTAACAATGCCCTAGTGAAAACATATGGTTCAGAGAAGGCAGGGCAATTATACCGTTGTATACGTCCTTTGCTAGCAGATAAAAAAGGAAAATAGCAAGAAACAATGTGGGAGGTTCTAATGAGATACAATTACATAAGAAAAGGTATATTTGTGAGTCGTCCCAATCGTTTTATAGCAGAAGTGGAATTGCAAGGCACAATTGTCATTGCTCATGTAAAGAATACTGGAAGGTGTAAGGAGTTACTTATTCCAGGTTGTACGGTCTATTTGGATGAGAATTTTGATCCAAAGCGAAAGACAAAGTATGATTTAATTGCCGTACTAAAAGGGGAACACTTGATTAATATGGATAGTCAAGCGCCTAATAAGGTATTTGGCGAATGGGTGCATTCTGGTGAATTTATAGAAGGCGTTACGCACATAAAGCCAGAATGTAAATATGGAAACTCAAGGTTTGATTTTTACTTGGAGCAGTCTCAGTGCAAGATGTATGTGGAGACGAAGGGTGTTACTTTAGAACATGAGGGGATTGCCTCCTTTCCAGATGCACCTACTTTACGAGGCGTTAAGCATGTGCTGGAACTCGTAGAAGCGGTAAAAGATGGATATGAGGCATATGTGGTATTTGTAATCCAAATGGACTATTGCAAATACTTTACACCAAATGATGAGAACCACAGGGAATTCGGGGATGCCTTGCGAGAGGCACAGGCAAAGGGAGTGAAGATACGGGCATTAACATGCACTGTTACACCAGAAAGTCTAGAAATCACAGGAGAGATTCCAGTAGTATTAGATTGTGCTAAGTGAGAGAATAATAGCCATAAGACAGGTGGAATGATTATGAAATTAGAGATTGTATTTTCAAGAGAGAAGATGGTAGAGAATAACATTATGGAGAGTATTTTATTTAAAAATGTTAAATCATGCTCCGAAAAAAAGGATTGCGTTACACCATAGACGACATGACAGTGGTTTTGTATAGCCAAGGTTCTAAGCATGATTTATCAGCGATGTTCAGTATTTCAGGGCAATTATTAGATGTAGAATGGATAGACAACTTGATTCTTAGTTGTAAATTTTTTGAAGAAGATGAAGCATACTTTGAGGATTGGAAACAAGGCTATGCAGAAATGAGAGAAAGAAAGCAAGAAAGAGAAGCGAGGAAAAAATTGGCCAATGGCTAAGGTCATAAGAAAGGAAATGAGCATATGAAAGAATATGTACGAGCAAAAAGAATTGTACTTGCTATTTGTTGGGGTTTGATTATTCCTGCTCTTGTTGTTGCAGTTATGTGGCGACTTGGTACGTTTGATCAAGAAGCAGATCAATTAAGTGCAATTGACCCTGTAGTAGAAATAGCGAAAGAAGAAGTAGTTACGGAAGAAGTGATTGCTGAAGAAGTAGTTGCTGAAGAAGTGATTGCTGAAGAAGTAGTTACAGAAGAACGTCCACTGACCCAAGCAGAAGCTACACCACCAACGGAAAACATAGAACCGACCTTAGATGAGTCTGGG
>JAWXVE010000104.1:0-4442 GCA_044425575.1 Eubacteriales bacterium
ATTGTCTGAGGCTTATCAGACAATGATTAATTATTTATATCCCAAAAGGTGTCCAGTATGTGATGAAGTGTTGACTCAAGGCGTATTAATATGCCAGCAATGTACAGATAAGGTAGAGCTCATAGGTGGAAAACGTTGTATTAAATGTAGCAAACCATTTGACGATCTTGAACATAATGAGTGTTATGATTGCAGGAAGCAAATGCACGAATATGAGTATGGAATCGCGTTATTTGAATATCATAGTATAGTGGATTCTTTGTTTCGGTTTAAGTATGCAGGTAGGTGTGAGTATGCCACTTACTATGGAGTAACGATTGAAAAGTATTTAGGAGTGCGGATTAGGCAGATGAATGTGGATGCAATCATACCCATTCCACTACATGCTAAGAAGTTACAATTCAGAGGGTACAACCAAGCGCAACTTATAGCGCAAGAATTAGGCGAACGGTTGCAAATTCCAGTTATTTCTGACCTTGTAGAACGTGTACGCAACACCAAACCACAGAAGATATTAACAGGTATAAATCGTCAAAATAATTTGAAAAAAGCTTTTCATATTGCTCATAATGAGGTAGAATTAAGTACGGTTCTTTTAATAGATGATATTTACACAACAGGTAATACCATAAATGAAGTTGCAAGAGAGTTAAAGAGAAAAAGAGTTCAAAACATTTATTTTATCACAGTGGCAATAGGAAATGGATTTTAGAAAGCGAGGGAAACGAATGGGTGTAGTCAATTGTAGAAAATGTGGAAGAATCTTCAATCATGTGTCAGGGCCATATATTTGCCTTCAATGTAAAGAAGATGCAGAAGTGAAGTTTCAAGAGGTTAAGGAGTTTATTCGAGAAAATAGAACAGCTATGATTCCAGATATTTCGGATGAGTGCGAGGTAGAAGTGGAGTTAATACATCAATGGATCCGCGAAGAACGTTTGGAATTTGCTGAAGATTCGCCAGTTAAAATATCTTGTGAATCATGTGGAATCTCAATTCGTTCAGGGCGCTTTTGTGAAAAGTGTAAAGGTGAGGTGGCAAACTCTATGGGAAGTTCTATTCGAAAACCAGAGCAAAGTGCTCCGCTTAAGAAAGATGATGGAAAGCAATCGCCAAAGATGCATTTTCTTCGTTAATTCATGAGGATTGAGGGAATAGGTTGAAAATAAGATTTTTCACATGTCACTTGGTGACATTGCAATTTTGAACCTTACGGTCCAAAGTTGACAGACTTTGAGAAAGGCCTGGTTATTAAAATGTTAAATGAAGAAAAGATCAAATTGATGACTAAAATGTCTTCCTATGAGCAACAAAAAGGAAAGAAAAACCTTGCAATAGGGAATTATTTTAAATCAGACTATATGACTTGGCAAATGGTTAAGACCTTTGTATCTGCCACAATAGCTTTTGCTTTGTGTTTGGGCTTGTATGCATTGTATGATTTTGAAGTGCTTATACAAGATATTTACAAAATGGATCTAATTGCATACGCAAAAGACCTGTTGTTGAGATACGCAATTTTCACAGGAGTATATATGTTAATATCTTATATATTTCATATGATTCAGTACCAAAAGGTTCGATATAGTTTGAAGTCATACTATGCGTGCCTAAATGAATTAATAAAAATATACAAAAAAGAGCGACTAGAGAGAAGAAGATAAAACTCTAGTTGAAAGGATGACTGTTTTTATGATTAAATTAATCTTGCTAAAAGAGCGAGTGATTGAGTTTTACAACAAAAATGAGGTGTTTATTACCCCAATCTTGAAATTTTTACTTGCTTTACTGGCGATTCTGGTAATTAATGCACAACTGGGCTATTTAACAGTGCTGAACAACAGTATGGTTGTGCTAATAGCCGCATTAATGTGTTCGTTTTTACCGTATACATTAATGCTATGTGTGCTATCATTATTTTGTCTGGGTCATTTTTACGCAATTGGTTTGGAAACATTATTAGTTGGATTTGTAGGATTTGTTCTGCTAGCGATTCTATTTTTGAAGTTTGTAGGGAAGGAAACGGTGGTTCTTATTATAACTCCGATTTTATGCCTCTTTCAAATTCCTTATGTCATGCCAATAGCCATGGGGTTGTTGGGCACTCCATTCTCTGTTGTTTCTGTAGGATGCGGGGTTGTGATCTATTACATTATATATCACGTCCAAAATAATGCATCAGTGCTGGCATCAGTAGATGCAGATGCAATACAGAAGATTCGAGTATTAGTAGATGCAATCTTAGCTGATAAGAGTATGCTGATTATGCTACTTGCGTTTACGTTAGCCCTTCTGACAGTGCATACAATACGAAGAATGCAGCTTGAATATGCATGGACAGTAGCAATGATTGGTGGATATATCTTATGTATCATTATTTTGTTGGTAGGTGATTTTTTATTTGACACAAACATATCGGGTGTATTGGTATTTGTAGGAGTTCTTGTTTCATTTTTCGTAACGAAGGCAATTGAATTCTTTGGATTTCACCTGGATTATAGCAGAACAGAATCAGTACAGTTTGAAGATGATGAGTATTACTACTATGTGAAAGCAGTTCCAAAGATAACGGTAGGTACTCCTCAACGGAAGGTTAAGAAAATTACTACCCAGCAACAAAAAGTACAGGGAAGATCATCAGGGAAACTCCAAAGTAGAAGCCGTACTAGAACGCAGCCAAGAACCAATAAATAGGTGGGATGTTAGCCATGGAAACAATTGCTAGTTATTTAAGCAAAAACACAGATATACTTCATATTCCAAGTAATATAAGGTGGGAAGATTTGGCAGAGATTGTCATCCTATCTTTCTTAGTGTACCATATTATGCTTTGGATTAAGAAAACAAAGGCATGGGCATTATTGAAAGGTGTTATTGTCATTGTTATTTTTATTATGATTGCAGCGATTTTTCAGATGACAACCATTCTATGGATTGTTAGTAATGTACTTAGTACTGCAGTTATTGCTATTGTAATTGTGATGCAACCAGAACTTAGAAGAGCATTAGAACAATTAGGGGAGAAGAATTTGATTTCTTCTATTATTCCGTTTGAATCAGAAAAGCGATACGTAGAACTTTTCTCGGACCGTACCCTGAGTGAAATTGCAAAAGCCTGTGTAGAGATGTCCAAAGTAAAAACAGGTGCATTAATTGTGATTGAAAAGAATATATCCCTTTCGGAATATGAACGAACAGGAATTGAAGTAGATGCTATTGTAACTAGTCAATTACTGATTAATATATTTGAACATAATACTCCGTTACATGATGGGGCTGTAATTGTAAGAGGTAATCGTGCCACTTATGCAACGTGTTATTTACCATTATCAGATAATATGGAACTAAGCAAAGACTTGGGGACAAGGCATCGAGCAGGAATTGGTATTTCAGAGGCCACAGATTCTTTAACTGTTATAGTTTCGGAAGAAACAGGTGCAATCAGTGTTGCTTATGCAGGAACTGTAAAGAGAAACCTTACAGTAGATGAATTGCGGGAGCAATTGCTTTTCTTACAAAATAAGACCCGTGATGATAAGAAAATTAAATTATGGAAAGGTAGGACCAAGCATGAAGAAGCAAATAATGAATAATATTGGTTTGAAGATTCTTGCGACTATCTTTTCGGCGATTTTATGGTTGGCTGTAGTGAATTTTAACGATCCAGTTATTACAGAAAGCTTTTCAGGAATCAAAGTTTCCATACTTAATCAGGACGTATTAGAAGACCAAGATATGGTGTATGAGGTAATTGATAATACGGATACCGTAACAGTATTTATTACAGCTACCCGAAGCACTTTTGAAGATTTGACTGCTAGTAATATCTATGCAGAGGCAGATTTAAAAGATGTAAATTATCTAGATACGGTACGCATACAGTTATATACGGACAAAAATGAAGATGAAATTAGTGCTATTTGGTCAAATATTGAGAATGTACAATTAACAATAGAAGATATGCAAAGAACTCAAATGGTAATTTCAACTGAGATTAATGGTACGCCAAGTGAAGGATATGTACAAGGAAGTGTTACGATTGATCAAAATGTGGTAAGACTGTCAGGTCCTACATCAGTAATTTCACAAATAGCAAAGGCAGTAGTGGAAGTTAGTGTAGATGGCATGTCATCCACTATTAACACCAGTACAGAATTGAAATTGTATGATATAAATGGTAATTTGATGGATGATAGTAGAATTACCCAGAACATTACTCAAGTAAATGTCAGTATAGAAGTGCTTGAGACGAAAGAAGTACCGATTGTTGTAGAAACTACAGGAACTCCAGCTCAAGGGTATATTACGACAGGTGAATATGAAGTTTCGAGGGATACAGTTACTATTGCAGGGCGTAGAAGTGCTATTGATGCGGTACAATCTATTGTGATTCCAGAAAGCGCAATCAGCCTAACAGGGCGAGTAAGTGATGTTACGGGTAC
>JAWXVE010000105.1:0-4337 GCA_044425575.1 Eubacteriales bacterium
GTAATCCACCCTTTCCATGGAGCGAGAGCGTCCTTTAGTAGGATATGACTGGCTGGTTCACGTATATCTGTATAGCGATCACTCCTCCACTATAATAGCCCTTACCGCATTTGGCGTAGCATTTTCCCATTTCACAAGGTAGATGGTATATTGTTTATTCATCTTAATTGCAATTTGAGAACTAAGTAACACCATTCCATCTTGGTTTGTTGGGGTTTGTGCATTTCTTTTTCTACTAACATAGAAGTAATAGTTATCAGGCCAAATCACTTTATAATCTGTTGTTTCTTCAAATGAAACGCTATTAAAGGCAACATAAGAGGCACCAATGACAAGGTCCAAGTCACCTGAATTGTGGCATAAGTTGCTTACGCGTACACAGGATACATGAGAAGGCGAATTACAAGTAGTGCCTTGTATTGCAGTAAGTCCAATTCCAGTTGCAGTATTTACAATGGCGATGGTAACTGCTCCCTTCTCTGGTATTAGAATGGAATCTTGCACGTATACGTAACCATTTTCACCTGATATAGTAATCATCTGATATCCACTGGCAACTTTTTGGTATTCACTCATTTCCCCATAATAAAAAGGTTGGATAAAGAGTTGCTCATTTACATATACACGAAATGCATTATACTCACATGCTGCATTTAGAAAACGAACTTCTCCTGTATTCTTGTCATTAGTGCCACAGAAGTTGCAAGGTGCATTAGGTCTTGGATAAGATGTAATAATGGTTGCGATAATTCCACTTAGATTTCCTGGTGTTGGAATTACACCTACAGCTCCACCTTCCCCCACATTGGGAAGCGGAATAGTTGGCATCCCTGTACTTGGTGGTCGCTCTGGGTTTGGTGTTACTTCAGGCGTAGGAAGTTCTGGTACAACAGGTGCGACAGCACCACCTTCCCCCACATTTGGTAAAGGAATCACTGGCATATTCATTCTTGATTCCATAGCTTGTGTTCCATAAGTAATGTTATGATTTGCAACCTCTTCTTGTGCATTCAATTCTTGTCTTGTGGTATAATTCATTCGAATATTCATACCATATTTCTCCGTTTCTAATGAGACATTGATTCATTAAATCTATAGAATATGGTATTCTTCACTTGTAAAAAGGTGTCACTTATGAATAAATAATTCCACCACCCACCACATAATCACTTTTATAAAATACCACTGCTTGTCCTTTTGTAACAGCACGCACTGGTTCATGGAAGGTACAGCGTACTAAATCCTCTCCAACTTGTTCAATGGTACACATAGTACCTTTATGGTTATAGCGAATCTTTGCCAGTACATCCATAGGTTCCCTAAGATTTTCTATTGCCATAAAGTTAAGTTTATGGCACAATAATTGTGTTGCAAATACTTGCTCATTGGTGCCAATCACAACTTCTTTTGTATCTGGTCTAATATCAATAACAAAGACTGGATATCCCATGGCTAAATCAAGTCCTTTTCGTTGACCAATGGTATAATGAATAATCCCTTTGTGAGAACCTAAAATCGTACCATCTTCCAATACGAAATTACCCATGCCTACGGAATCTTCCCCTGCAATTTCTTCAATATAACTTGCATAATCATGGTCTGGAATAAAGCAAATTTCTTGACTGTCTGGCTTACTAGCTACGGGTATTCCCAGATTGGATGCAATTTCTCTGATTTGTGATTTTTCATAAGAACCAACTGGCATAATGGTTTTTTCTAACTGCTCTTGAGTCAAATTATATAGTGCATAGGTTTGGTCTTTGCTAGATGTTTCAGCTCTTTTTAGTGCATAACGACCATTCTCTAATTCTTCGATTTTGGCATAATGTCCTGTTGCTACCTTATATGCTCCAAGTTCTCTGCTTTTGTGTAGCAATGACTTCCACTTCACATGACGATTGCATACGACGCATGGATTGGGAGTCCTTCCTTGTGTATACTCTTCTACAAAGTAATCAATAACGTGTTCTTTAAATTCGCATTTAAAGTTCATAACTACATGTTCGATTCCTAGATAATCTGCCACTTTTTTGGCATCGTAAATAGAAGCTAATTCCTCTTCACTATCATCCGATTGCCAAAACTGCATGGTAACTCCAACCACTTCATAACCTTCTTCTTTTAACAAATGTGCTGCAACAGCAGAATCCACACCTCCTGATAATCCTACTACTATTTTTTCTTTCATCTGATTTCTAACCATTCCTTTCTGCTTCTAGTCTAACGAATGTTCTGCCTAAACGAGTACGAACATATACTAAGTAACAACATTTCTGTGAGGGTTTATGAAAAAATATCACCCACTTATTACTGGAACGCTAATTCTTACCATTACTGGTTTTGTCAGCCGCTTTATGGGCTTTTTCTATCGAATTTTTCTCTCTCAAAAATTCGGAGAGGAAAATATGGGTATCTATCAGCTCATCTCCCCCGCTATGGCTCTTGCATTCGCCATTAGCACATCTGGGATTCAAACTGCAATTTCAAAGTATGTGGCAAGCGAAACTACTACAAAGGATTATAAGTCTTCTCTTCGTATATTACTAGCGGGAATTTCAATTTCCCTTATTTTGTCACTTGTTTGCTCCTACATACTCTACACGTATTCTTTTGAAATTGCAACCTTTGTTATGAAGGAGGAGCGTCTAGAACCTCTATTACAACTTCTTTCCCTTTCTATCCCTTTTGGTGCTATTCACGCTTGTATCAATGGGTATTTTTATGGGGTAAAAGAAACTAAAATTCCAGCAATCACTCAATTGGCAGAGCAATCTGTTCGTGTTTTTAGCGTAATCTTAATATATGAATATGCCATTGCACACCAAGAAACACCTTCCATCGCTCTTTCGGTAATGGGTCTTGTTCTAGGCGAAATAGCTTCACTGATCATCTCCCTTTTTGCAATCTATTTTCGTTTTCATTCCAAGTCAAATGTTACTTTTCGCCAACCAATCACTGGATATATCAGTTCTTGGAGTCGCATAATCCCTCTTGCCATTCCAGTATCTTCTACACATATTATTATTACCTTATTGCAAAGTGTGGAAGCAAGTAACATACCTCATCGTTTGCAAATGTCAGGTCTCACAACCTCTCAAGCTCTTAGTATTTATGGTGTTTTAACAGGAATGGCTCTTCCACTTGTTTTATTTCCATGCGCCATTACTAATTCCGTTTCCGTACTACTCTTACCAACCATATCAGAAGCTGAATCTAATCATGCATATGCTTCCATTCGTCGTGCTGTGGAAAAATCTGTTCAATACTGTTTTTTACTTGGATTCTTGTCTACTGCTAGTTTTTTTCTTATGGCTGATTTTTTAGGTACCTTTTTATTTCATAGTGAAATGGCATCTGTATTCATTAAGACATTAAGCTTCATCTGTCCTTTTCTCTACTTAAGCAGTACTTTATCTAGTATTCTCCATGGTCTAGGCAAAACTCTACCAACCTTTTTCTTTAGTGTGATAAGCCTTGGAATTCGCTTGATATTTGTATTTATATTCATCCCTATCTATGGAATTAAAGCTTATTTATGGGGGATTCTCCTTAGCCAAGTAACACAAACACTCCTTATTTCTCTTGCACTTCGCTATCATGTATACTATAATGAGAAAAGATTTGTACACAACTACTAAGATTGTATTACAAATGGTTCTGCTACCAATAGAACAGAATTCGGATTAAGTTAATATTTTGTCTGCGATATACGAATGAATTCGTATCAAAATTTGTAGACTAAGAAGAAAGGCATGGTTATTATTATGAGCTTTACATTTGTGAAAAAATTGCCCACACCAGAGGAGTTTCGCAAGGAATATCCTGTGTCAGAAGAAGTGGCAAAAATTAAAGAAAAACGTGATGAAGAAATTAAAAATGTAATTACAGGTAAATCTAATAAATTCCTAGTAATTATTGGCCCTTGTTCTGCTGACAATGAGCAATCTGTATTAGAATATGTGAATAAACTTGCTAAAGTAAATGAGCGAGTAAGTGATAAATTAATCTTAATTCCACGTATCTATACGAACAAACCTCGTACTAATGGAGATGGTTATAAGGGTATGATTCATCAACCTGATCCCGAGAAAGATCCTGACTTTTTACATGGATTAATTTCTATGCGAAAGATGCATATTCGTGCTATTGAGGAAACAGGACTTACTGCTGCTGATGAAATGCTGTATCCAGAAAACTGGCAATATGTTTCTGACCTTCTCTCTTATGTAGCCATTGGGGCACGTTCGGTAGAGGATCAACAACATCGTTTAACCGTAAGTGGTTTTGATATTCCAGCAGGTATGAAAAATCCTACCAGTGGTGATTTTTGGCGTTAT
>JAWXVE010000106.1:0-4328 GCA_044425575.1 Eubacteriales bacterium
GGCATTAGAAGGATATCTTACTGTTTTATTTGAACAAAATGAAACATCTGTAGGGGGTTCTATGCCAGCAGATGAATTCTATTATATACCTTAGGTATATTTATAACGTAGAGATATTTACCATATGTAGTGAAAGTGAAGAAACAACATGAAACAACCTAGAAAACGTGTTACCCTCAGTGCATGGCTATTTTGGCTGATTGTCTGGCAAATAGCATCGATGATAATTGATATGCAGATTTTTCTACCATCACCAATTTCAGTGGCTAGTAATTTAGTTCAATTACTAGCCCAAGTTGCGTTTTGGCAATCAGTAGCTTTTACCTTGATTCGTATTGTGTTTGGATTTTTGCTAGGTACCATTACTGCCTTATGTATGGCAGCAATCGCATCTCGCTTTGTGCTAGTAGAAACGTTACTAGCCCCCATGATGATTACGGTGAAAAGCGTTCCTGTTGCTTCCTTTATTATTTTAGTACTCATATGGTTTTCTTCTAAGAATCTATCCGTTTTAATCAGCTTTTTAATGGCAATGCCTATTATTTATACCAGTATACTTCAAGGCATACATAGTATGGACAAGGCTCTCTTAGAAATGGCACAAATCTTCAGATTTCATCCCATTCAAAGAATACGTTACCTCTATGGAATACAAGTGTTTCCATACTTTAAATCATCAGTCATGGTTGCAATTGGACTTTGTTTTAAAGCAGGTATTGCAGCGGAAGTAATTGGTGTTCCAAGTAATTCTATTGGAGCCCATATTTTTGAATCTAAGATTTACCTAGACACGGTTAGCCTGTTTGCTTGGACTGTTGTGGTATTACTCTTAAGCGTATTGTGTGAGAAGATTCTCTTATTGGCATTGCGTGTAATTCAACAATACTTCTGTAAATGTGTAGGGGGTAAAGAGAGATGATCCAACTGAAAAAGATAGACAAATCTTATGGACAAGTACAAGTGCTTCATAACTTTTCTATGCACATAAAAATGGGAGAACAATATTATATTAGTGGTGATTCGGGGTGTGGAAAAACGACCTTACTGCGTATTATTATGGGGTTAGAGCAAGTTGATGCAGGAGAAGTGAATAGAGAAAGGCAGAATAAATTTGCAGTGGTGTTTCAAGAAGATCGCTTAATAGAAGAATTAGATGTTTGGACTAATCTTTCAATTTCTTCTAAACGAAGCCCAATTGAAATACAATCCTATCTTAACGTTTTTGGTTTGGAAGGATTTGAACGTGCTTCTGTAGACACATTATCGGGAGGAATGAAGAGAAGAGTAGCAATTCTACGAGCACTTTTGTCTGATTTTGATATTTTATTATTAGATGAACCTTTTAAAGGGCTTGATGATGAGCGAAAAAGTGTTATAATAGAAGAAATGAAACGATGTCTAAAAGGCAAAACAGTACTTCTTGTAACCCATTCTAGGGAAGAGGCAAGTTTACTGGGCATTACCAATGAAATAGTATTGTAATAAAGTCACCATATTAACTGGAAAGTGAGGGAGCAGAATGAAACAACACAAATTTTGGGCAATAGTAGCAATATTTGCAATGGTTATGTGTATGTGGACAGGTAAGAAGCATCTGTAGAAGAACACAATTAAGTAAGAAACACCCACCTTTTGATTGTCTAAGAAGGTGGGTGTTTCTTGTATAAAATAAGATTGTTGACTTAACGCTTATCAATATCGATATATTCTGGGTTTGGAGCAATTGGCTTATAGGCTGGACGTATGATTTTACCATTATTCACAAGTTCCTCTAAGCGGTGAGCGGCCCATCCAGAAATACGAGCTACTGCAAAGATTGGTGTATAAAGTTCTGGTGGAAGTCCTAACATGCTATAGACGAATCCAGAATAGAAGTCTACATTAATACTAACCCCTTTATACATCTGGCGCTCTTCGGAAATGATTTGAGGAGCGAGTTCTTCTACAAGACAATAAAGTGCGAATTCCTTTTCTAATCCCTTTTCAATAGAAAGATCCTTTACGAATTCCTTGAAGGAAGTTGCACGTGGATCTGACTTGGAATAAATTGCATGACCAACACCGTAAATGAGACCAGCCTTATCAAAAGCTTCTTTGTGCAACAACTTGCGTAAATGAGTGGATACTTCTTCGCGATCTTCCCAATTAGAAAGTTGCATTTTCATATCATCAAACATCTGTACAACCTTAATATTAGCACCACCATGGCGAGGTCCCTTAAGGGAGCCGATTGCGGCAGCCATAACGGAATAAGTATCTGTTAAAGTAGATGTTACAACATGCGTAGTAAAAGTAGAATTATTACCACCACCATGTTCTGCGTGCAACACGAGAGCTACATCTAAGATACGAGCTTCTAATGGTGTATAAGAACAATCAGGACGAAGGAGTCGTAAGATGTTCTCCGCAGTAGAATGATCAGGAGCAGGCGGGTGAATGAAAAAGCTACTGTCATCATGATAATAATTATATGCTTGGTATCCATAGATCATAAGAAGTGGAGACAAACTAATTAATTGGATGCATTGACGAAGTACGTTAGGAAGAGAGGTGTCATCTGCTGCCTCATCATAAGAATAGAGGGTTAGGATGCTTCTTGCCAAAGCATTCATCATATCTTTGCTTGGTGCTTTCATAATAATATCCCGAACGAAACTAGTTGGAAGCGTGCGGTAATTAGAAAGCATGTGATTAAAGTCGTTTAATTCTTGTCGTGTTGGCAAACTACCAAATAAGAGAAGGTAAGAACATTCTTCGAAGCCATAGTGATCTTTAGCTGTAAATCCTGATACAAGGTCTTTTACATTGTATCCACGGTAAAATAATTCTCCATGGGCTGGTACAGTTTCTCCATCTACGATTTGAGTAGCACGTACGTCCGACACATTGGTGAGTCCCGCAAGGACGCCTTTTCCATTTAAGTCGCGAAGGCCACGTTTCACATCGTACTTGGTAAATAACTCTGTATCAATGAGATCTGCTTGAAAGCAGCGGTCGGCCAATTCAATTAATTCTGGTGTGATTTCCGCATAAGTATTTGAGTTGTTGGTATACATATCAATACTCCTTTCTTTTTTCTAAGTATTTATGTTACTGTGCAACGATTCAATGATACCACGAATTAGCGTGTGAAAGCAAGACTTTCATTTTGGCATATTACACAAAATAGCCAAAACATGGAATAAGACTAGTATTTTAAAGGGAATTATATTAGAATAATATTAGAATAATGGCGGGGGTTTGAAGCGTAATCCATGCCAATTCCATAGATTTATATAGAACATAGATTCGTAATGAAACGAAAACGCTTTAGAATGAGAGGATATATGATAATGCAAGACATGTTACATCACGTAGACCATACCCAATTAAAACCATTTGCCACATGGGAACAAATCCATACACTGTGCCAAGAAGCAATTACTTATGAAACAGCATCGGTATGTATTCCACAATCATATGTAGAACGTGTGTACCAGACATATGGAGAGCAATTAACCATATGTACAGTAGTAGGATTTCCGCTTGGATATCAAATGACAAGCAGTAAAGTCTTAGAAGCCAAAGAATCTATTGAAAAAGGGGCTAGGGAAATTGACATGGTCATTAATATTGCCCATGTGAAAAATGGCGACTTTCAGAAGGTGGAAGAAGAAATCAAAGAGATAAAAAGTGTTTGTGGTAGCAACATCTTAAAAGTAATTATAGAGACTTGCTATTTAACAAAGGATGAGAAGATTGCCATGTGTCACGCAGTGACTAATGCAGGTGCTGACTATATTAAGACATCTACAGGGTTTGGTACGGATGGTGCGACTATGGAAGATGTACTTCTTATGAAAGAGCATATAGGTGAGAATGTGAAGATTAAGGCTGCTGGTGGAGTGAAGAGCATAGAAGATTTGGAGAAATTTATTCAGGCAGGATGTGACCGTATTGGAACCTCATCTGCCATTGCCCTTGTTCAAGGTGCAGAAATATCAGGATATTAAAACATTATCTATTTGTATACTAGATAGGAAATCATAGGAAAGGCATGGATTTATAGAATGAATCAATATAACAAACGAATCGATACATTGCGTGAGGAGATGATGGAGCATGGTATCACCATATACTTAATCTTAACAACAGATCCCCATCAATCAGAATACATTGACCCACATTACCAATTTCGGACTTATTTGACTGGATTTACAGGCTCTAATGCAACTTTGTTGATTACCATGAACACAGCCGTATTATGGACGGATGGACGCTACGATGTACAAGCCAAGAAGCAATTAGAAGGGACGAATGTGGAATTAATTATCACAAGTGCACCTAAT
>JAWXVE010000027.1:0-26221 GCA_044425575.1 Eubacteriales bacterium
GCAGGTCCCATGCCTGCAATGTCTTGCCAAAAGCTAATTCTACGCTTATGTCTTACCTCCATACTAATCATCTCTGTTTCCATGATTCCACGTACTAATTCTGGGTCAGTTCCATCTACAATAAGAAAAATCCCTTTCTTAATGAATTCATCTTCTGACTCACTTGCTGCCTCTTCTAAAGCCAAAAGACCTTCCTTACGTGCTAAATTAGATAAATCTATAATCTGCTGTATGATCCCAGGTGTATTGGACACCGATTTTTTCAATATTAAACGAAAACTCTTTAATCCATCCAAGTATTCTGGTAATGGATACGATGTTAACACTGCACAAAAACATCCACCTACTGTAATTAAGATAGAAGGAAAATTCACAAAACTAATTAAGGCTTGAAATCCATCTAATACAATAGCAAATATTACTAAACCAATACATAAAATGAGTCCAACTATTGATGCTATATCCACACTACTCACCTATTTTCGCAAAATTCCAGCAAAAATTTCCTTTCTATACGATTTTACTAAATTTTCAACCAATTGTCTACTTTCTTTTACAATTATTTTTCTTCCCGTTGTAAGAGTCAGCAAAGTATCAGGTGTTTCCTCAATTGTTTCGATTAAATCACAATTGATTATAAATTTCTCATCGTTGAGTTTGGTTACTTCTATCATTCTCTCCACCCATGCTATTTCCATATGTCTATCACGTATCATGATAGCATCATCACATAATGATAGAGAACTATTCTTGTTCTTAGAACTGCCATAGTTCTCTATCTGCTATTACTTATTATCGTTTCAAGTTAACCAACTCTTCAATCATGGAGTCTGATACGGTAATAATTCTACTGTTTGCTTGGAATCCTCTCTGAGTAATAATCATATCTGCGAATTCTTGGGATAAGTCAACATTACTCATCTCCAATGTACCTGTGGTCATAGAACCACCATTTGCAGAAATATCTACTCCAATTCCGTCAAAATCTCCAGAGTTCAATGTAGCTGCGTATAAGTTGTCTCCAACCTTCTCGAGTCCAGAAGCATTGGCAAATTCTGCTACTGCAATTTGTCCAAGTAGGCGGTACATTCCATTATCATAAGAAGCATAAATCGTACCATCTGTCTGAATAGTAATACCTGATATTTCGCCAAGCTGTCTGCCTGTTCCCACCCCTGAGGTATTTCCGTTGGTAGCACTTACTGTAGAAGTACCATTGTTATCATACATAGAGGAAGTTGCGAAATCTACTGTAATATCTGAGAAATTACCATATCCTCCTAATGTTAAGGTAGAAGACGTACTACCTACATTACCATTAACATTACTAAAGGTACCATTGTCTGTACTATATTGAAGAATACATCCTTCAAAATTGCGACCTGTGATTTCGATCTCTGTAGTAAGATCGTCTGGTGTACTATGCAAGCCAGCCATGGTACCCGAACCAGCCAAGTAGTCTGCAATGGATTGAGTGTCACCCGTAACAGTATCTGTAATAGTATAATTCAATAATTCATCTGCATCGTCTAATCCATAGGCTTTGGCAAGGGCATCTAATAATTCTGCATTCTCCAGATCACTTACTGTTAATGTAGTATTAACATCAACAGTAGCCGAGGCTCCACTTGCGTCTGTGTACTCAATAAGTCCTGTATCTTGATACGTACTTGCAAGTGTCATAGTCTTCGCATCTGTAATGAAAGTCGGCCCTCCTAATACAAGGTCTGGATATTGGTCTAAGACCGAAGTATTATTAGAATCCAGTAAATCTGTTACTTCTACTGTGTACTCTCCAGTGGTATCTGTTTCAGATGTTGCTTTTACAGTAAGTTTCACTGTATAGCTATATCCTAAATCATCATATACGGTAAGATTCATAATTTTACCTGCATCACTATTAACATCTGTATCATTCTTATCAATAATTCCTGATATGTATGCTTCTGTAGTAGATTCTGGTGGGTATGTCATATTCTCCGCGCTCATAATGGTAAGTGGTTGCACGGTATCTTGTTGAATATCAGTACCTTCTGCATTCACGCCCCACCCCATAACATTGTAACCAGTACTTGTCATGGCAAGGTTACCTGCACCATCTACGTAAAATGCACCTGCACGTGTAAAGTAATTATTGACACCATCACTTACTACAAAGAATGAATCTCCAGAAAGTGAAATATCAAAAGGATTACTTGTGGTCTGAGTAGAACCAGCGGTAGCAACTGTTGTAGTAATTGCTCCTGTGGTTACACCAAGACCGATTTGTACTGCATTCACACCACCTACACCAGTTGTTTCATTTGCTCCTGATGCATATTGTGTTGTTTGGTACATAAGTTCACTAAAAGTAACGGTACTTGCTTTAAATGCAACTGTGTTAACATTGGCAATATTATTACCAATTACATCCATTCTTGTCTGGTGTGTAGTAAGACCTGATACACCAGAGTACAATGATCTCATCATAAGTATTTGACCTCCTATTCGTCATGCCGTATTTTGTTCCTTCAATCAGTCCAGAACGTAGCTTCCCTAAGGTCCAGCTAGATAATTACGGCTCCATCAATATTGGTAAATATTTGTTTATTTGTCTGTTCTTGATCCATTGCAGTAACAACTGTACTACTTGGCACATTTACAATAAATGCCAAAGAATCCATAAGTACTAAAGACTCGTTAATTCCCTTTTCGCTTGCTTTGGTTGCCGCTTCATTTAATCGTGTTAATTGATCATCTGTTAGTTCAATATTGCGATCTTGTAAACGATTGGTAGCATGCTTGGAGAATTTCAATTCACCATCTTGCAAACTGCTCTTTTGCTCTAAGATTTCTTGAAAGCTAGTGGTATTCGTCTGTAAGCTTTGTGCGGTTTGAGTCTTATTTAAATATTGATCTTGTAACTGCTCTATGGATTGAAACCCGCTGTTTTGAATCTTCATGCGTCTCCTCCTTGAGAATGAGTCCTCTCCATTAATTACTATTTATACTGCTTCTGTGTCTTCAACGTCCGTGTCTTCAACCTCTGTGTCTTCTGTTTCAGTATCATCATCTAACAATCCGTTCACTAATTTTAGTTCATCCATTTTTTCTCGGTATTCTTCTACAGAAGTTTGTACATCTGTTCCAAGGAATGATAATTCATAATCTGACATAGCATCATACTCTTCCATCATAGCATCAATGGTATCCATATCACTAATCGTAAGATTAGCAACCGTTGGAAGTGTTGACATATTTACCACAAATAAGTACGCCTTATCTGCTGCATCTAAATAGGTGGAATCCGCTACTGAATCTAAATCATCAAGCGAGTAAAGAGAACCATTCACTGATAAGTATGCATTTCCATTTTCAATCTGCACGTAATCTACTGGTCCACGTACGTATGTACTTGATCCCGTGGTATCACTTGTGACTGCTATAATTACTTCCTGTCCTACGAGAGCACTTGCTCGTTGTAATTCCATATTCGTGGATAAGTTTTGCATTTCCTCTAATTCCGAGAAAGTAGCTAATTGAGAAATATACTCTGTGTTAGAAGTTGGTTCTAATGGATCTTGGTACTGCATTTGTACAACGAGTAATTGTAAGAAAGCATCTTTATCAAGGGTTGATCCATCTGTTGAGTTGGATGCTGTTGTAGTTGATAGGGATGTAGCCGATGCACTTGTATCTACAATTGTTCCATCTACAATATAAGCTGTTGACATATTGTCTCCTTTCCATTTCTTATACTAAGCCGTATAATCAACTGTGTTTCCATTTTCTTTCATCATTTCTACTGCAATTTGTTCTTCTTGTGTTAAATCATCTTCATCAATTTCATTGGATAAGTCTAGATTAATCTTTCTTCGATTTCCCTTATCTTGTTCTTCTTGTCCTTGATTCGAATGATTCTGGTCTAAGTTACGCTCAAATTCATGGGTTGCAATGGTAACTTCAATTGCTTGCACTTTAATGCCATTTTCTTGAAGCGTTTCCTTAAGTTGTACCATTTGACTTTCAATCGCTTCTCTTGCCATTTCATTTTGTGCTCGAAATTGTGCCGTGAGTTGTCCATCTTTCAATGCCACATTTACATTCACCGTGCCTAACGTCGCTGGCTGTAGTTGTATCTCCATTTCAGTAACTGTAGGATCTACATTGACTTTGATGTATTCTACCAACTGTTCTACAATTTGCTGTGATGTTACCGTTTGTGTGGTTGAGTTAGCATTAAGAACTGCATCCAACTTTTCTTGCACTTGTGATACAATGCCAATTACTGGCGTTTTGCCATCCTCTTGGGGCAATTCTTCTTGTGATTGACTGCCATTATCTGCAAAATTCGAATTCTCTTTGGCGTTACTATTTGCACTTTCCTTACTGGCAGTTACCGTAACAATCGATTCTTCTCCATCGCTTTCTTCCACATCTATCTGCTCCGTGGTTGTTACGACTTCTTTTTCCTGGGCTACAATCTCACTTGATACTGCCGTTTGTTCTACTGTCTGTGGATTCCCATCATCTGTCATAGATAACTGTTGTTCATCTGTTAATACGCTATGCTGCATCTGTTCCAATGTTACTAAAATGTCATCTTGGTTCATTCCATACTCGACTGCCACATCAGATATAATTCCATTGGCAATTGTAGATAAATCTTGGAACGTGCTATAGAGCTCTTCATTCATAATAAGACTCATTACGTCTGATTCACCTGAAATTGTAGTTACAAGCAACGAAAGTGATTCCATATTGAATAAATCCACATTCGTGAGTCCTAGTTCTTGCATCATTGCATTGATTTCATCTACTGATACTCCTAGCGAATCTGCAATTTGTTCTTTAAAAGACTCTGCTTGTTCCGTAATCTCACTCTCTAGCTTTGTGGCATCTTCCTTGGAAATAGATGTTTCTTTGCTCGTCTGGTTTGTCTTAGAATCTGTTGTTGTTTCTCTTCTACTAGTAGATTCTGTCTTACTAGTATCTTGTGTATATTGTGATGACTGCTGTACAGCATTACTAGTGACCGTTTGATTCTCGAACTCAGTAGCACTTTGATTCATAAATTGAGAAAAATCCGTTTGTTGCATAAAACTATTTGCATTTGCAGAATTTGTGTAGCTTGCATTTTCTGAATACATAGTATATCCAGATACTGCTTTACTTGTCATTCTTATTCCTCCTTCCTTATATAGTTATCAATGTACTAACTACTTCTATTATATCGGCTTAGCCGTTATACCTTATGATTCTGGATCCATAATCTTAGTTACTAAAGATGCGATTTCCGAATCCATTACACCTAAGATTGCTCCTCTGTCTGTTGCTGACATAACACCTAGGATTCTAGCTACTAGTGCTAAGTCATTTGTCATTTCTTCAAAAATTGCTGCTGCTTCTTTTGGACTCATCTCCGAATAGGCTTTAGCATAATCTGTGATTTCTTCTGTTTCCTCAAGTTGTTGCACTACTTGCTTATATAAGTATTCTGCTGTAGTTGGGTCAATACTTTCATAGTATTCTACATATGCTTCCACCCCCGGTCCATTGTCTGCGTATATTACTTCATCATAGAACTGAGTTTTAATGCGCTGAAATTCTACTTGGCTATCTTCAAAGGTTTCTAAACGTTCTACTTCTGCTTTTAAAGTGGCTATATCGCTTGCAGCCGAACTTACGTCTGCTTCAGCCGCAGCCAACTCGCTTTCTAAACGTGCTATTTCATCTACTGCTGACTGTAAACTAGTGTATCCTGAGTAAGCTGTAGCGTCATTGGTTTCTGTTATATCACTAGATGGTAAAATATTCTGAATAACTGGTACATCTTGTAATGCTGGTGTTAATACACTAGAGGCAAATCCACCCACATCAAGCTTAATCAGTAATGCCAAAATAAAGAGCCATATTATAACAATAACTAGGGTTACTAATATCGTAGATACAGGATTACTAGAGCTAGTTTCTTCTAAATCTTCGCTCTCTTTTGCTAAATCCTTCGCCCTTTGCTTTGCTAACTTTTTTTGCAGTTTTGCTTCTTTTTTCGTTTCTTTTATTGCTTCGTTTGCCACTCTTCAACCCTCTATCTACTAAAGTTATTCTTCCTTTTGTCCATATCGGTAACTTGTTAATTCGTCAATTTCTTTTACTTCTTCCACTTGTAAAGCAAGCTTGTATTCTTCAAATTCTCGTTCTCTTAATTGTTCATAGGTTTTTCGTTCTCTCATAAGCCGTGTGAGAATCTCTTGTTCCTTAGCCACTCGCTTAACGGCCCGTTCTACTTCACCTTGTTGTGTTACAATTTGATCTTCGATATATTTCACTTGTGCTTGATTCTCCAAAAGCTGTCTTACTTGCAGCGCTGACTTTCGATTTCTCTTAGCAATTTCATAGATAATCACACGATGTTGATTCATCTGATGCAAGATTTCTTCCTCTTGGTTCAGCAAGCGTTTCGCCTGCATGAATTGATTTTTCTGTTGGTCTTCAAACTTTCGCTTAATGGTAAGCACATTTTGTAATCGAAAAGAAAACTTAGCCAAAGTTATTCTCCTTTTTGCTCATCTTCTGCAAAAATAGTTTCTAGCATCTGTAAGGATTCCTCTACTGTGATTTTATCATCCACCTCTTGTTGCAAGAATTGATTAATAACATCGATTTTCTGTATGGCATCATCAATTTTTGCATTGGATCCTTTTTTGTATGCTCCTATGTTAATCAAATCTTCTGCTTCTTGATAAATAGCGAGGACACTTTTTACCTTGCCTGCTAATTGTTTGTGTTCTCTGGTAGAGATTTGGGACATACATCTAGATATACTTTGCAATACATCAATTGCCGGATAATGATTCTTATGCCCTAATTTTCTACTAAGCATAATATGCCCATCGAGTATACTTCTAGCTGTATCTGTAATTGGTTCATTAAAATCATCCCCATCTACTAATACTGTATATAGTCCTGTAATGGATCCTTGTGTTGCACAACCTGCTCGTTCTAACAATTTAGGCAGTTGGGAGTATACACTAGGTGGATATCCTCTTGTAACAGGTGGTTCTCCACTTGCTAATCCAATCTCTCTTTGTGCCATACAAAATCTAGTAAGAGAATCCATCATAAGTAAAACATCTTTTCCCTGGTCTCTATAATACTCTGCAATTGCAGTTGCCGTCTTAGCGGCTTTATTTCTTTCTAATGCAGTTTTATCAGAAGTAGCTACTACTAGGATAGAACGCTTCATTCCCTCTTCTCCAAGGTCTCGTTCTATGAATTCTCGCACTTCTCTGCCACGTTCACCAATGAGTGCGATTACATTAATGTCTGCCTTTGTATTACGTGCAAACATGCCAAGTAGCGTGGATTTTCCAACTCCTGAACCTGCAAAAATACCAATTCTCTGCCCTTTACCAACTGTAATGAGACCATCTACCGCCTTTACACCTAATGGCAATATTTCATGAATCATTTCTCTTGTTAAAGCATCTGGTGCTTTACATTCAGCCGGATAAGAAACACCTGTTTCTACATCTGCACCATCTACCGGTCTACCTAATCCATCTAATACTTTTCCCAGAAAATTCGGTGAAATTTGAACGCTGAGTTCATATCCCATATTCTCAACCATGCAACCAAGTCCAATACCTGCGGTATCTTCATAGGGCATGAGAAGGGTCTTCTTATCCTTAAATCCTACCACTTCTGCCATGATGGAATCTCCCGAACTACCTTCAAGGTAGATTTGGCAAACGTCATTCAGTTTTGCTTCTGGACCAACTGATTCGATGGTAAGTCCAACTATATTGGCAATCTTCCCCATTTTCTTATAGTAAGTTTGCCCTAATACTTGTTCATACTTTTCTAGCATACCAACTCCTGACAGCTTTCTAATCTTACTGATACGACACTACCTGTAATAAGCGATTTAATTCTTGTAATTGTGTGTCAACACCACAATCATATATTCCGCTACTTGTTTCAATGAAACAGTCTCCTTGTGTTAAGGTGTGGTCTATTACAAATTCCAGGTCACACGATGTGGATAGCTTAGCCATGATTTCATCTTTCTTCGAAACTACACCTTCAAAATCTTCTTGCGATAAATGAATAAGATAATTTTTATTTCCATCATTATTCTGTACATTTTCAAGAATTAACCCTGCTACCATTCCTTCAAATTGCGAAAGATTTATTTTGAACACTTTTTCATAAATACCTGTGATTTTCTTAACTAATCTTGGCTCTAATTCCTTAATCTTCTGCTCATATTTGTGTATTAAATCATGTTCTAACTTCTGGAGTTCATTCTGTTTTTTAGTGTATTCTGCTTCAGCCTTCTGAAATCCCTCTTGGTATCCAGTCTGTTGTCCACTTTTCTTTGCTTCCTCCAAAGTTTGATTCTTTAACGCTTCAATCTCACTCATGGCCTGTTCTCTATTCCGCTGAATTTCCGCATCTGCTTCTGCATACATAGCTTCTATTTCTGCCCTGGAATCCTCTAATGCTTTGGCTGATTGCATACCCGCCTCACCTGAATCTCCTAGCAATGCATTGGCAAGGTCATCCTCCACACCCATAATCTCCTGGGCAGAAAGACCTTCTTGAAATTCTTCCTCGTCCTCGTGAATCAATCTCTCATATAACTTTACTTTTTCGCTCACTAATTCATTGGAATCAATCACATAACTCTTTGCTTCTTGTTGTACAACACGGTAACTTTTTACTATATTAGACAATGATTTCGTCACCTCCACCTCTAGAAATGACAATCTCACCTGCGTCTTCTAGCTTACGTATGATATTAACGATTTTTTGTTGAGCTTCTTCAACGTCTTTCATACGTACTGGACCCATGAATTCCATGTCTTCTTTAATCATAACTGCAAGACGTTTTGATAAATTGTTAAATACTGCTGTCTGTACTTGCTCGTTAGAACCCTTAAGCGCAAGTGCCAAATCATTATTATCTACATCACGTAGCACTCTTTGAATCATTCTATCATCCAATAGAAGAATATCTTCAAATACAAACATCTTCTTGCGGATTTCATCAGCAAGTTCTGGTTCTTCTATTTCTAAATTCTCCATAATATGCTTTTCTGTTGAACGATCCACTGAATTTAGAATTTCCACCACTTGGTCTACACCACCAATAATGGTGTAATCTTGATTGACCATTGCAGATAACTTTGATTCTAATACTTTTTCCACTTCCTTAATTACATCTGGTGTGGTGCGATCCATAAGTGCAATACGCTTGGCCACATCAGCTTGACGTTCCAATGGCAATGCCCCAATAATAGCTGAGGCTTGTCCCGCCGATAAGTAGGATAAGATTAAGGCAATTGTCTGCGGATGCTCATCTTGAATAAAGTTAATTAATTGAGCACCATCTGTTTTGCGAATGAATTCAAATGGTTTCACTTGTAGAGATGCTGTTAACTTGCTAATTACTTCAACCGCTTTATCTCCACCTAAAGATTTTTCAAGAATTTCTCTAGCGTATCCAATACCACCTTCTGCTATATATTGTTGGGCAAGACATATTTCATAGAATTCATCTAGCACTTCATCTTTCGTCTGAGGTGATACAGTACGAATGTTAGCAATTTCCAGTGTTAACTCTTCAATCTCTTCTTCTTTCAAATGTTTGAAAACTAAAGCTGACTTTTCAGGACCTAATGCAATTAGCAAAATTGCAGCTTTTTGCAATCCTGGTATTTTATCATCCATTGACTTTGACATTTTATTACCCCCATCCTTCCCCAAGCCAGTTTCTCAATAAACTTGCAACTGCTTCTGGATTTTCTTCCACAAACTTCTCGATTACTCTTCTTGTTTCAGATTTGGCTTCTGTGGAAATCTGTTCCAATTCCTCTTCTGGGATAGATTGTAACAAGCTTTCTACCGCAATCTCTTCCTGTTGTTCTTCACGGTCAGCAATCATGGTTCGGAATACTACAAATGCTAATAATCCTAATATTAATAAGATGAGCACAATCTGGATAATGTCTTGTGCATCTGCTGAAAATCCTTCTTTATCTACAAAAATAGGCTCTTCATAAGAGATAATTGTAATATCATCTATTGCAATTCCTGTAGCAGTTGCTACTAACGAGTATAAATCTTCATCTACTTCTAACTTGGTTCGTTCTTCATTTGCTAGCTTATACTCATCCCAATCAATTCCATCCAACAACCCTTGGGACTTAGCATCTTCTTCCGTCAACATGGTATAGGAAATTGTCGTAATAGAAACAGATGAATCATCGTATTGCACCACTCCTGCTGGTATGCTCTGTGTTGCAATGATTTCATTCACTACTCGTTCCCGAATCTCCTCTGTTGTCTCTTGTTCTGAATATTCACTATCTTCATACACGTATGTCTGCTCTGTGTTGGAATCAGTTCCTGGAACACCACTTGCTCCACCAATGGATGAAGAATTATAAGTTTCTTCATAAGTTACAAGTCCGGCATCTTGTCCATCTGGCAACTCAAATGTATGAGACGTGGTATCTGTCGTAGAGAAGTCAAGCACTAGATTACTAGCAACTTCAATTCTCCCAAATAACCCAGTTCCAATTAACACGTTAGAAACTTGTCCATTCATAACACTCTCAGCTTGTTGTGTGACACTGAGTTGCGTACTAGCACTTCCCGATACAGAATAACTGTCTTCTCCCGAATAGATTAGGTTACCTGTTGTATCCATAATCAGAATATTATTCGTACTATCATTGCCAATGACATTCTTAGCAACTAACGCAATTCCATTTGCTGCGTCACTAGGCAGTGCATCACTTAATTCTAGTATAATATTAACATATCCCTCTTCTTGACTTGCTATTAAAGTACCATCATTCTCTGGCAAATCTATGGTTACTATTGCACTCTTTACAAAATCATAACTTGCTAGGTCTACTTCTAATTTGCTCTCTAAATAAGCAATATACTTAATCTGTATCTCTGTTTCTGTAGCAGTAAACCCATTTGAAAAGATGTCATCTAGCTCATATGCCGCTGTAGGAACTCCATTCTCGGCTAGCACTAGATTAGCTTGAGATAAATCATTGCTTGCAACTTGTACTATAAGACCACTATCTGAAATAGTAGGTGTAATTCCTTCCGATTCTAGCATCTCTTGAATTTCTGCCGTTTCCTTGGCAGTGTCCAAGGTTACTAAATGCTCTAGCTGTGGTCTCGATAAGACTGTGGCAAGGATTACAAGTGCCATTGTAACTGCAACTGCAATTATAATGATAATCGTCTTCTGCTTTGACTCAAACTTATTCCACCAGTCAGTTATTTTCTTTATTATGTTCTGCAGCTTGTCTGCCATCACTTAATCTCCTTACATTGCCATTCTTAAATCTGCATGTTCATAATTTCTTTATATGCATCTAGTAACCCATCTCGTAGGGCTACGGTATATTGCAGTGCTGTAGAAGATTTTTGCAATGCAATTGTAAGGTCATGCGTGCTTTCTGTTTCGCCTAATGCTAATTTCATCTTCTCTTCAGTAGCCTCTTGAGCATATGCATTGGTTTGATTCACTGTTTCCATTGCAGATTGTAAAATAGCACTAAATAAATCTGAAGATGTACTACTTGTCCCTTGTCCTGATAATTGACTTTCACTTGCTTCCTGAATGACACCAGATCCCACTTGACTTAATGCTGAAATATCCATTTTCTCTCCTTATCTAGAAACCTTGAGCGCCTATTGCCCAATCTCTAGTCCTTTCAATGCCATTGATTTACTAGCTGAAAATGCTGTTGCATTTGCTTCATACGATCTACTTGCGTCAATTAAATTGGTCATTTCCGTTACAATATTAACATTCGGGTATGTAACATAACCATTTTCGTCTGAATCTGGATGCGATGGGTCGTATACCATACTCATATCTGTACTTTGATCCTCATACACACCGCTTACAGAAACTCCTTGTCCCGAATAGCTTGTAAGTTCAGAATTAAGCACTCTACTAAAAGTAGTTTGGTCACCTTTTTGTTCAAAAGTTACTACTTTTCGAACATACGGGGTACCATCCTCGGTTCTAGTTGTATTTGCATTGGCAACATTTTCCGAAATAATATCCATGCGATACCGCTGTGCTGTCATTCCAGAAGAATTAATATCAAATGATGAAAAAACGCTCATATGTACCTCTTTCTATATCCTAGTAGTTATTAGTTATTTGCCCATGGCAACCTGTAAGCTTGTAAACTCTCCTGAAATACTATCCATTAACGCTTCGTATTTCAATTGATTCTTAGCTAATATAACGTTCTCTGTATCAATATCCACATTATTGCCATCTAATCGATAAGACAATTCGTCATAATCCGAATACGTACGTATCTCAATTCTATCAATGTCTACTCCATCGATTTTCTCTGAAATACTCATAGAATTCGAACCAGACATGGCACGTTGAAGTTCTGTCTCAAATGTAACATCCTGACGTTTATAATTAGGAGTATCTACATTGGCAATATTATTTGCAATGGCTTCATTGCGAAGCCAAGCTGCATCTGCTGCTTTATCTAAAATATTTAAATTGTCATACACATTAGAACTAAACATAGTTTAACCTCTCTTTCCTCAACAAAATTTTCAAGTTAACTAAAAGTACTACTCCTAGTATAGATAAATCTGACAAAAAAAACAAGTATTTTTCAAAAAATTCACAGAAAAAAATAGACACACTTAGTCAAGTGTGTCTATTTTACTGATATTTTAAAGGTTTACCTTATTATTTTTTTGTCTACAATTACTTTATTACGCTAATTTATCAACTTAATGCACCTATCTACATTGTTTTTTTCAATCGTTGGATTTCATCAAATACTAAATCATTAATTACTTTAATATAAGTTCCTTTCATTCCGGATGAACGCGATTCTATGACTCCTGCACTTTCAAACTTTCTAAGTGCATTTACAATAACTGATCTAGTAATTCCTACACGATCTGCAATTTTACTCGCCACTAAGATTCCTTCTTCCCCCTTCAATTCATCAAATATATGAATGATTGCTTCCATTTCTGAAAAAGACAAAGTTCCAATAGCAGATTTGACCACTGTCATTTTACGTGTTTCTTCTGCACTTTCTTCATTGACAGCACGTAGCATTTCAAGTCCTATTACTGTAGTACCATATTCGCACAGAATAATATCGTTAATATCGTATTGCTCATCTTGCTTGTACACAAATAATGTTCCAAGTCTCTCTCCTGCAATATCAATAGGTGTTACTACTGCCTGAAAAGTTGCAGCACTTTCAGAATCAAATCCAAGTGTTTCTAAATTCACATTTTCCTTGGTGGATAACACCCCTAGAAAACGTTCATTTAACAATGGATCAATAAATCCACCTACTTGACCTACGATTAATTCTGGTATTTGATCTGCTCCCTCTACCTTGTTAATTCCTAAAACTTTCCCCTTTTTACTAATTACTAATACGTTCGACGCTAAAATCTCTTTCATTACAACACAGATGTCATTAAATACTACTTTACTCGAGTCATTGTTATGAAGTAATTGGCCAATCTTTCTAGTACGATCCAATAACTGTACAGAACTCATTCATTTCCTCCTATAATTTTCTCTTCACCTTGTTACACTTTTCTCTTGTATCTCCTGAAAAGTTCTTGATACTGAAAGAATAGCATATCTTTTCACATTCATCAACAAAATGAGCCATTCTTAATAATTATTTAAGAATGGCTCATTTTGTTTATATAATTTTTATATTTTCAATAAGTTCTATTATTTTTTAACTTCCACCACATTTTGGCACTTATCATTTGAGCATTGTAGCTTATTCCCTTTCTCTAGCATAACACCTCCACATAGTTCACACTTTTGTGCGGAAGGTTTTTGCCATACCATAAACTCACAATTCGGATTATCCTCACAGCCATAATACTTACGTCCTTTTTTTGTTTTCCGTAATACAACATCTTTCCCACATAGAGGGCATTCAATGCCAATTTTCTCGAAGTAAGGCTTGGTATTTCTACAATCCGGAAATCCTGGGCACGCTTGAAAACGCCCATGTGGTCCGTATTTAATTACCATCGGTCTACCACACAAATCACACACTTCACCAGAAAGTTCATCTGCAATTTCTACTTCGGCTAATTCTTGTTCTGCCGTCTCAACTGCCTTTGCCAAATCAGGATAGAAATTCTCTACCACTGTTTTCCACTTTATATTACCTTCTTCAATACTATCTAAAAGTGTTTCAAGACTAACAGTAAAATTCACATTAACAATACTAGGAAATGCTTCTTTCATAATACCATTGACAATTTCACCTAATTCTGTCACGTATAGATTTTTATTTTCTTTTACCACATAGCGCCTTGCTAAAATAGTGGTAATCGTTGGAGAATAAGTACTTGGTCGTCCAATTCCTAGTTCCTCTAATGTTTTTACAAGAGAGGCTTCAGTGTAATGTGCCGGTGGCTGGGTAAAGTGTTGTTTCTCTTCAAAACTCTTCCACTTTAACTTAGAAGTTTCAGAAATACTCTTTAGCAAAGTGGTTTTATCAGCCTTTTCTTCATCTGCTGCCATATAAACACTCATAAAACCATCAAAAATCACTTTGGATGTTGCTACCGTAAATAAGTGTTCTCCATTTGCAATCTTAACAGATGTAGTCTCATATTGAGCAGGCATCATACGGCTAGCTACAAAGCGTTTCCAAATTAATTGATATAATCGTAATTGATCTCGACTAAGAGATTCTTTGAGTCCTATGGGAATGCGTTCAATTGTCGTAGGCCGAATTGCTTCATGTGCATCTTGAATCTTCTTAGAATTTTTGCTTTCTTTTTCTGACACAACTGCATATTCTTGTCCATAATTCTTGACAATATACTCTGCTGCCAACTGCTCTGCTTCTGCCGAAATACGCGTGGAATCTGTACGAAGGTATGTGATCAATCCAACAGTGCCACTTCCCTTAATATCAACGCCTTCGTATAACTGCTGGGCAAGACGCATGGTTTTTTGGGTGGAAAAGTTAAGAGCCTTGCTTGCTTCTTGTTGCAAGGTACTAGTTGTAAATGGTAGCGGAGATTTTTTCGTACGCTCTCCCTTTTTGATTTCTGCCACTTTATATGCATTTTTCTTGATTCCAGCTAACACTTGTTCTAATTCTGCTTTAGAGGAAATTGTTGCCTTCCCCTCCTTAGTTCCATAATACTTCGCAACTAAATCTTTCTTCTCCCCGTCTACTTGGAAGGTTGCATCTAGTGTCCAATATTCTTCTGGAAGAAATGCATTAATCTCATCTTCACGGTCTGCAATAATACGTAGTGCCACTGATTGAACGCGTCCTGCACTTAGTCCACGCTTTACCTTTGCCCACAATAATGGCGAAATCTTATATCCTACCATACGGTCTAGAATTCGTCTTGCTTGCTGGGCATCTACTAAATCCATATTAATTTCACGTGCATTCTTAAGAGATTCTTTCACTGCGTTCTTTGTAATTTCATTAAAGGCAATTCGATACACTTTCTTCTCTTCTAACTTTAACGCCTTGTACAAATGCCATGAGATTGCTTCCCCTTCACGGTCAGGGTCAGTTGCCAGATAGATTTTATCTGCTTTCTTCACATATTTACGAAGTGTTGCAAGAATCTCACCTTTTCCTCGTATGGTAATATATTTTGGTTCGTAATGATTCTCAATATCAATTCCCATTTGAGATTTTGGTAAATCACGTACATGACCATTACTAGCAGCAACTTCATAATTTGCTCCTAGAAACTTTTTAATTGTTTTTACTTTTGCTGGTGATTCAACGATTACTAGATTCTTGGCCATTTGCTCTTCCATTCCATTCTGTATTTTATATCAAGCATTATTATGTTGATACATTTTGATTGCAACTATACAACATATCTTGTTCATATGCAAGTAATTTTCTAAAAAGATGTGAAAATCATTTATATTTTTTCTGAAATAAGTTCCCTGAAACTTGCACTGCTGCCCCTTCTAATACTAATTTTAAGAGTTCGCATTGTACCTGTACCAGTTCCATATTATTAAGCTGTTCACATATACTATCTACTGTTTGTGGGTTAGAATCTAATGCTTGATAAACAGCTTGTTCCATGGATGTTCTAGGAATGGTTGGAGTCTTGCATTCTATTCCCTCCCACTGATAATGACCCACTCCTAGAGTAAGTTCGTCATATAAATCTTTCGGCGATAAAATAATGGTAGCACCTTGCTTAATAAGGTAATTACAACCATAGCTCAATGATTCTACAATCTTTCCTGGTATGGCATATACATCCTTCCCTTGTTCTAGTGCTTGATCTACTGTTATAAGCGTTCCACTCTTTTGTTTTGCTTCTATTACTAATAAACCATCTGATAGGGCACTAATAATGCGATTTCTTGCAGGAAATAATTGTGCTTTAGGTGCAGTACCCAAAGGGAATTCCGATAGAATTCCACCTTTCTGAATTAAATCTTCATAGATTCTCCTATGTTCTCTTGGATAACAAATATCCACACCAGAGCCTAAGACTCCTAGGCTATACCCGCCTGATTCTAGCGCTGCTTGCTGGCTAATCCCATCAATACCTCTAGCTAGCCCGCTAATCACTTGAATGCCCCTAGGTGCTAGGTAGGATGCAAATTCTCGTGCAATATACTTTCCATATTCAGAACATTCTCTGGCTCCAATCATGGCTAAAGTTCTTTCTTTATCACTTGGAAGCTTTCCCTGATATAAGATTCCATAGGGCGGATCTTGAATCTTGCTTAAGCGTTGTGGATAATCGATTCCTGCAAACGCTGCAAATGAAATGCCTTTCTCTGTTAACTGCTTATAGGATTCTAGCCGAATTGACTCTTTTGCCATTTGAATTCTTTCTATATTATATTTACTTAATAAGGGTTTATATTCTTCTAATTCCTTACTTGATGCTTCATAGATTTTCTTGGCACTCCCCATAGCTTCTACTAGTCGTATCTTCTTCTTATTGCCTAGTCCCTTTAACTGAAACAACCAATATTCATATTGTAATTTCACACTCTATTCCCCTTCCATTCTAGATGTTATTGTTTCATCCATTCGATAACAGATAGCCTCAACTAAATGGATTCGTTCAATGGTCTCTGACCCTTCCATATCGGCAATGGTTCGTGCCACTTTCAACAATCGGTGGTATCCTCTAGCACTTAACTGCATTTTCTCAAAAAAGGCTTCCACATACATCTGATCATCTGCCTTCAGGCTGCAATATTTCTCCACTAAGGCACCTATTAATTGTCCATTACACACAATTCCGTCCTCTTGGTATCGCTTTTCCTGTATCTTTCTTGCAAATAACACGTGTTCTCGCATTTCCTTACTACTAGTTCGCTTTGTATGATTGGTTAATTGGGCAATACTAACTGGCAATGCAGATACACACAAATCCATTCGATCTAGCAATGGTCCTGATATTTTCTGACTATAGCGTTTCACATCCGACTCTTTGCAAGTGCACTTATTATGGTCGGGATAATATCCACATGGGCATGGATTCATAGCGCCAACTAACATAAATTCTGCTGGGTATGTATAATTCCCATGTGTTCTAGCAATATGGATTACTTTTTCTTCCATTGGTTGTCGCAAGATTTCTAAAGCATTTCGGTGAAATTCAGGAAGTTCATCTAGAAATAATACCCCTTTATGAGCAAGGCTTACAATTCCCGGTTGAGGAATGCGCCCTCCTCCTGCCAAAGCTTGGGCAGATATGGTATGATGAGGGTTCAGAAATGGTCTTGTTCCAACGAGTGGTTTCTCATCTCCCAACATTCCCTTAATACTATAGATTTGCGAAACCTCTAGACTTTCCTCTAAGGTGAGAGGTGGAAGAATGGTGGGAATTCTGTGAGCAATCATACTTTTTCCTGCACCAGGTGGCCCTGTCATAAGCAAGTTATGAAATCCTGCTGCCGCAATACATACAGCTCGTTTTACTGATTCTTGCCCTGCAATATCAAGAAAATCAACCTTCTGCTCTTTGTATTCTTGTGCCACTATTAATTGGCGAAAGACCTCTTCTTGATTGACACAGGTATCCTCTTTCGTACTTTTCCCCTGCAAATACGCTATGACTTCACAAATATTATCTACTCCTGTCACTTTACACCCAGTTATCATTTGTGTTTCGCCCACATTTGCCGTAGGAATGATAAATTCTGTAATTCCTTGTTCTTTCAGCTGCAGTACTAGGGGTAATATTCCATGAACCCCTTTTACTTGCCCATTAAGAGAAAGTTCTCCTATAAACAATTTTCCACGTAAGACTTCTACTGGAATCTGTTCTAATGCGCATAAAATTCCAACTGCAATGGGAAGGTCGTATCCATTCCCTTCTTTTTTTACATTGGCGGGTGCAAGGTTAATGGTTACACGCCTTGGTGGTATTGCAACATTACTACTTTGCAACGCAATCTTCACTCGTTCTTTGGCCTCTCTTACTTCGTTACTCAAGCTTCCCACCATTTCAATATATGGCAATCCATTGGTAACGCATACTTCTACTTGTACGAAAAAGCTATGTAAACCGCTTAACGCACCTGCTGTTACTGTACAATACATGTTAATCTCCTCCTATTTAGTTGCTACTTGTGAAATAAGTGGGTGAATACCCAGATTATTAGACGCTATATATTATGTATCATACTTTTATACTAAATTGCAAGCTTTTTTTTGCAAAATAAGATTACATCTGTTCTAAGATTCTCAAATATGATATAGTATCTATGTAATACTACTGAATATAATCAAGTATGGAGGACCTTCCTATGAGTCAAGAAACATTTGCAAAAGATACATCAACTCGCACTAAGAAAGAATGGGTACAAGGATTACTGGTTTTATATATAGGCCTTGTAATTGCCCATCTAGGAGTATCATTATTTCTAATCACTGATTTAGGTGCCGATACTTTTACAATCTTCATACAAGGCATCTCCGAAACAATAGGGCTAACCATTGGAACTTGCCACGTGATTGCATTAATCTTAATTATGATTATCATGTTAATCACTACAAGAGGATACATTAAACCAGGTACCTTTGTTTGTGCCTTTTTAGGAGGATGGATTATTGATTTCTTTCTATGGCTGTTTGGAGACTCTATTTCAGGCGATTCTCCGTTTTTTCTTCGTATTCTTATTACACTCCTAGGTTGTGTAATCTTAAGTTTTGGAATGTCCATTGTCATTAAGAGTAATTCAGGAACTGGCCCAAATGACTTAATTGCCATTGTTCTAACAGATACTTTACGTAAAAAACACAGTATTTCTTTCCGAGCAGTACGTATTGCTTGTGATATTCTCTTTACCATAATCGGACTTTTACTAGGTGGTATATTTGGGCTAGGAACCATTATGGCTGCATTAATCATTGGACCACTTGTTCAATTTTTTCTTCCTAAAAGCGAACGTATGATTCGCTCAATTTTCCCTACATTATAAGAGGAGCCTACGGCTCCTCTCCACTTAAGACCATATGTAATGCGTGAGCAATTGGACCACAGGCATTCATAATTTGATCAACTGTATTAGTCTGTGCACCAAGCTCAATTAATAAACTTTTCCCCATAAAATGCAGATTGTAACGATACCCCTTTAAGTAGATTTTTCTGGTAAACCCTTCGTAATATTCATTACAAGCCACTTGCATCTGGAAAGAAAAAGCAAGATTTTCTTCTAGGTTTGGATTTGGCAAATAGGAAATCTCCCCATATTCTTTGGTGCGACTTAACCCATTAAAGAACATGACTTGAGCCATTTCTACCCCATCGATTGTGGTGACAAGCTGCGTGTGTTCCATGGTAGCATCTCGGTGCAAGTCAATCATCACCTCAATACTAGGATATTCCTCTAGAATTGCTGCTAAAGCAGGTTCCGCCAAAGTATATGCCTCATCTCGACTTTCTAAGTCATATTCCGTTGTATCATGAATCACATTGTATCCATAATCTTCTTCTAGAATTCTCGCTAGTTCTGTTCCAGCTCCTACTATTGTAGTACTACTATCCCCTGGTATTGAATCTACGAATGATTCTTGGGAGTGGGTATGGTAGATGAGAATCTGAGGATCATCACTTGTGCCACTGATAGTCATATTCTTAGATAACAGTTCTTCCACATTAAGTAGGTCCTCATCTACTACTGTTTGAGAATCTACCACATAGAAAGATTCCACCAATTCTTCTAACTCCGTATAGTCCTCCATATTGTACGTTAAGATTTTGTCTGTTGCTGTTTGGAATACTGCACTTTCTTGTATTGCAATCTCTTGACCTTCCTCGTCTCCCATTCCCATTTCCTCTACGGTACTTTCGTTGTAAATAATCACATCTCCTTGTGGTGTTACCATATTCTCACCACGAGCCTCCTCTAATAAAATCTGTTCATAAGTATAAGCATCTTCTATTGCAACACTTTCATACACTTCTTCTAGTAAATATTGATTTAACACAAAGGGATCCCATACATTTCTAGTATTACTTGTGCCATTGGCAAAAGCAACAATGGGCATTTGTTGCTTCCATACTTGATTTCGTAACCATACCTTAGCATCTTCCAATTGGAAAAATCTAATACACATGGCACTCAATACAATCATGCCCATAAAGGTTAATAATAGGTAACCCCTGTTATTTAACCTTCTAATTCTCCTTGCCTTCCTGCTCATTCTAATAACCATGCCTTTCTCACAGTTGTGGTTGAATACTCTTACTATTCACCCTACTTGCCACACCCGTTCTCTAAGACAAGTATATGCGTAGGGAAGGCTTGATTATGATACTTCTGAAAAAGCCATATTAATGGCTTCTGATATAGTAAAACTCAGTCGCTTAATTGTTTCATCAATATCCTTGCTCGTTACATACATATTGTAAAAGTCATTACGTGCCTCGCCATTCCCTTCTTTTACAATAGTAGCTGCATCAACTACAGTTGGTACACCAATGGCAACTACAAGAACACCTAGGGATTCCTTCGTTAAGGCATTACGATGATTCCCCACACCAGAACCTGGATGAATTCCTGTGTTAGTAATCTGTATGGTGCGATTTAAACGTCGCACGCTCCTAGCAGCAAGTGCATCAATGACAATAATAGCATTGGGCTTCGTCTCTTCCACCACCCCTTTAATAATCTCTGCTGTCTCCATTCCAGTCTTTGCCATAACTCCTGGAACAATACTACTAATGCTATGCATCTTATCTTGGTGATATGCTGATGTTCCATATTCTCGAAGCATATGCCTTGTAATAAATAGATTATCAATCACACGAGGTCCTAAGGCATCGGCTGTTACATCTTGGTTTCCAAGTCCCACAATGAGCAAAGACTGTTCTGTGTTTATGTTTGGAATCATTTGTTTCATATGCTTGGCAATTTCCACCGATACCTCTCTGTGATAATCTTCATCTCCCTCTATTAATCTTGGAGCTTCTAAGGTAATATAGGTTCCCATTGCCTTTCCCATAGATTTTGCAGCATTCTTACTTTCAATAATCACTTTCGTAACTCTAATCTCACTTACTTGCTCCTCGTATTCTTCCACACGAATCCCTCGTAAATCACCCTCTAAATGGGTAATCGATTCTCGTGCCTCAACTGCTAAATCTGTTCTTACATTTCTATGTTCCATCTCACCTTTTCTCCTCACACTGTCTTTTATGTTATTTTTTACAGTTTTTTTCGAATTATGTATTGACAGATGAGGAAATCTTGTCTACAATGAATGAGATTGTTTCCATTAGAACGTCCGTGTCCGGATTTAATGGAGCACGGAAGTATTGAATCATTTATCATTTATAATCATAGGAGGCATATCATGGCAAATATTAAATCTGCAAAGAAGAGAATTTTAGTAAATCAAACAAAAGCTGACCGTAACAAAGCTATTCGTTCTGGTGTTAAAACTTCTATTAAGAAAGTTTTCGCTGCTATCGAAGGTGGTGATAAGGCAGTAGCAACTGATACATTAAAAGCCGCAATTTCAGCTATTGAAAAAGCAACATCGAAAGGTGTTTATCACAAAAATTGTGCTTCAAGAAAAGTATCTCGTTTAACAAAAGCTGTAAATCGTATGTAATTTTAATTATTGCTCATATAAAAAAGAACCTATACCGTCATATAGGTTCTTTTTTATTGAGTAAATCATGTACAACTTCACTAGCTAGTATCATCCCTGCAACTGATGGTACAAAAGCAAGACTTCCCGGTGTTGCTTTCACCCGTTTCTTACACACTTCTCCCCCCTCAGCCACTACAGGTTGCTTCTGCGGTATCTCCTTGGAATACACTACCTTTAAAGATGTAATACCCCTTGTTTTCAATTCCTTACGCATTACTTTTGCAAGAGGGCATACACTGGTCTTAGATAAATCGCTTACCTCTAACATAGCTGGAAAACGCTTATTCCCTGTTCCCATACTACTAATAATTGGGATATTCTCTTGTCTAGCTCTTACTACAAGAGCAATCTTCGCCGTAACAGTATCAATGGCATCTACAATATAATCACAAGTTGAGAAGTAAAAATCTCCTTCTGTATCTGGTAGATAAAACAAAGGCTTCTCTTCCACTACACAATTGGGATTAATATCTAATATTCGCTCTTTCATACATTCTACTTTACTTCTTCCAAGGGTAGAATGGAGGGCTATAATCTGACGATTTAAATTGGATTCTGCTACCGTATCATGGTCTACTAAAGTAATGGTACCAACTCCACTTCTAGCAAGTCCCTCCGCTACATATCCTCCTACACCACCTATCCCAAAGATTATTACATGGGAGTCTTGCAATGTCTGCAACCCCTCTACTCCTATTATCATCTGTGTTCGAATAAACTGTTCCACTCTACTTCTTTCCTTCTCTATAGACTTCTACTACCATGGCACGTAAAGTATACGACTTGGTAGTCTCTTGCAATCTCTTTCACCAATTCCAATCCCTGTGTTAAGTGTACATGGTCTAAATTCACAAAGGGGTCATCTAAGATGATAATAGGCTTTGGTACTTCTTTATAAACTGCTTCTACAAGTGCCAGTCTTAGGCACAACTTCATTAAGTCTTGGATTCCCTTACTTAAGGTATGAAAGGAACGGAATGCCCCTTCTTCTAAGTGCAATACATTTAATTGAATATCAATTTCATATTGCTTGGATATCTCCTCATTCAACTTGGTAATATACTTTTGAAATGCATATTGTAGGGTTGCTTTATAATTAGTGGCAAGTTGCTCTTTTGCATCTTGCAAGCAACTATGTGCCTGCTTTAAGCTCTCATACCCTACCTCTAGGCTAGCTATTGTGTTCCCACAATTGGCGAGCTCTGATTCTACATCATCTAATTCATCTGCCAACTCCATGGATTGTACAATGGATGATTCTAAAGAGGAAATACTCTGAAGCAATTGCTTCTTATCTTCCATTAGCTTGGATTTTTTCTCTTGAATCACTTCCATAGTAGGAATATCACCTTCCACTTCAGTAAATTGTTCCACGGAATTACAAGCTATAAATTCTTCTAGAGAATCCTTATGCTCCCTCCACTCCTTATGGCACCTTTCCACAAGCTCCACCTGATCTCGTAAAGCACTAATCAAATCCTTCCCACCCTGTACTTGAGTGAATACTCCGTAAGGACGTGCCAAATCACTTGCCTTTTCTCTTGCAACATCAATGGTATTCTTTGCTTGTGTATGCTCGTTGCGCTTCTCCTTAAGTTGATGGAAATGAGTAATTCTTTCTCGTATCCCACCAAATCGCTGCTCATAATGATCAATTGCTTGTACCATATCATACTTCGCTAGATATTCTTCCATACCACATTTTAATGTATGAATTTCTTCCTGTTTCTTCTTCCATCCGTCTTCTTGTGCAGCTTTCCTACTCCTGCACCGAATCCACTCATTTACATTCTCCCGCTCTTCATAAAGAGCCTTTGGAAGTTCCACTGTCTTTGATTGTACTTTCTCTAAGTAAGCTGTAATGATATGATATAGTTTGGTTTTCTTTTCATTTAATTCTCTAAGTGTTTCTTCATATTGAGTAAATTTGTCCACTTGTTCTAAGCGTGCTAAATGTATTCTATGACTTTTCTTCTGCTGTAAAAATCCCATGATGCCAAGGACAATTCCCACTCCAATTAGTACAACACCTAATAGAACAGAAAGCGACTCTACCACCACCATAAGAAATCCTACGAGAATCAGTAAGATTCCTCCACTCATGGATGCAACTGAAACACCTTTCTTTGGTAACGTTTCTTCTACTCCTTCCAAAGACTTGTACTCTTCCTGAACTCTTTCAATATCTTGTTCTATATTCTGAATATCTTCATAAACATCTAGGCAATGATCCACTTCTTCCACACTACAGGAAATTCCTCCATAGCGTTTTTCTAATGATTCATAGGCATCTTCATGGCACTGTTGGTCATCTCCATTACCTTGGGCTTCTAGGATACGTAACTTTTGAAGAGATGTCATTTGATGGTCTAACTCTTCTAAGATAGCAGTGGAATCGCCATATTGATTCTTGTATGAATGATATAGAGTCTCCTCGTCTACCGTACTTTCATACTTCTTCGCAATTTCTTCTTGTACTTTCCATGTTGAAATAGCTTGATCTAATTGATCAATTTCATCCCTCGTAATCACCTTGTCTTTAAAATAGGCTCTTACCTGCTTGTAGGCGTTCTCCCCTTCCTTTTCTTTCTTGACAAGTGATTCATAGTGGTCCCTTTTCCCCTGAAGGGATTGTGCTTTTAGCTGCACTTCACAAACAACTTCTTTCTCCACAATCTGATTCAAGACTAATTCTTCTTCTTGTTTTTTCTTTAGAAGACGTTCTACATCTTTTATGGCACTTAGGCACTCTTTTCGCCTTATTTCTAATTCTTTTACCTTCCGTTTCTCTTCCCCAAGTAGACCGCCCGAACCTCGCTTGGCTTGAATTCCAGTCATAGCTTTATCTAGAATGTCCAATGCCTTGGTAGATTGTTCCATATCTGCCTCTTGTTCCTGAATATTTCCCAACTTCATGGCAATCACATCATTTAAAAAGGTAGATTCTTCTAAGTTGATAAAAGAAGTCTTCTCATAAGAATCCCTGTCTACTTGCCATAATTCCTCCCCCAGACACTCGGTATACTCCGTAGTAAGAAGATTCGTCGCTACATCATATAAACAAAACGTATCTTCCTTATCTGTCTTACCAAAAAATCGCTCCACACGATAAGATTTCTCACCTACGCGAAATGTTAAAGTCCCCCCAAACATTCCACCTTCATAGGGCATATACCGCCGCCGCTGGGTCAATACTTTTGTGGCTCTACTATACTCCATTCCAAATAACATAGCCTTTATAAAGGCTGCAAACGTTGTCTTTCCCCATGCATTTTCGGCTTCTATCACATTCATTCCCACTTGGAAGGAATATGAATAGTCCACTAATTTACCAAAACGTCGCACATAGGCTTCTTCCAGAATAATTGTATCCTTCATTTCTCCACTCATAAGGTTACCTCTTTTCCTGCAATGGCTCTAAGTCCCAATTGAATAATATGGTTCTTCTCTTCCTCACTCACAGACAGTAATTGCACCTTCCGAATAAATTCTCCTTTTAACGTACGGTCATTCTTGTATTGATCTCCATCAATACGAAGTTCGCTTTCATTCTTCACTTTTGCATAATAAAATCTTCGCTTTGCAAATTCTTCCAAATAAGTCAAGTCCAGCTCAAATCCTTCTTCGATTTCACCCACTATGCAAACTTTAATGAGGTCATCTGCACAAATCGGATCAAGTGTGTTGGTAATCTCTTCCATTAATTCTGCAAAATTAGAATACGGTGTTACATCCACTCTAATCTCATGAAAAGTTCTCCTTGATAATGAAACAAACTCCGTGTGAATCTTCTCTTCTTCTATATCTAATACTACAAAACCTTTCACCCCACACTCATCAAATCCGCGGCCTTCTAAGCATCCACTATAACAATATATTCCTCTATCATCAAGCGGACCTTGTACATATTCGTGAATATGGCCAAGAGCTAGATAATCAATGTATCTTTCACGCAAACAAGAGAGCGGAATTACTTCCGCCCCCGTTGATTGATACTGGGTCACCTGTCCATGCAGCATAACTAGATTAATATCTTTCTCCTCTAG